>NZ_JAUBPT010000010.1:45531-67441 GCF_036700905.1 Microcoleus sp. S13_C3
AGATGGCTGTTCCATACACAGGCAAGATGGCTGTTCCATACACAGGCAAGATGCCTGTTCCACACACAGGCAAGATGGCTGTTCCATACACAGGCAAGATGGCTGTTCCATACACAGGCAAGATGCCTGTTCCACACACAGGCAAGATGCCTGTTCCACACGCCTTAATTACTTCGATGCCAAATTTGCCAAAGACTCGCCCGCAAGCCGGCAAATCCGCCAGTCGGGCATCACATCAGCACCGATACCCTTGTAAAATCCGATCGCCAATTCATTCCAATCCAAAACGCTCCATTCCAAACGCCCGCAGCCCCTTTCCACCGTCAACTGCGCTAAATAAACTATCAAAGACTTGCCAATTCCCCGCCCTCGAAACTCAGGGATCACAAACAAATCTTCCAAATAAATTCCCGGCTGAGTCAAAAAAGTAGAATAATTGTAAAAAAACAGCGCCCAGCCCACAACTCGACCCTCGCACTCGGCTAAAATCGCTTCAACAAAAGGTCGATCGCCAAACAAATGATTCTCCAAATCAACGGCATTGCCAGTAACGGCATGAGATAATTTTTCGTACTCAGCTAAAGCTTTAATCAAATCAAACAGCACCGGCACGTCGGCGCGGGTAGCTGGACGCAAAATTACCTCAGAAGACATAAATAAGTAAGTAGTACGCGACAATCAACAATTAAAAATACCACATCCAGACATTTTTAATTTTTAATCTTTAATTAAGCTTTTCCACATTGAACCAGCATATTTACGGTGGCCTCGGAGTGCCACCCCACAATAATTTTAAGATTTTTCAAAATGCCAACTCAATGTTTTTTAGTTTATTTCAACCAGCCCTTCAATCGTTCCGTCACTTGAGGGCGGCGCAGCTTTCGCATGGCCTTATTTTGAATTTGACGGACTCGTTCGCGGGACAAATTGAACAAACTGCTGACCTCTTCTAAAGTGTAAGGTTCGCCGGTCAGCAAACCGTAACGCATAGCAACAATCTCTTTTTCCCGCTCAGTCAAAATACTGTCCAACACCTCCAAAATATCTTGGCGCATCATCATCTCATTCATCTGAGCTTCGGGAGATTGCGTCGCGTTATCTTCGAGAACATCCAAAAGTTCCGAACTTTCTTCTGAGCCGATGCGGTGGTTGAGAGACAAAGATTGCCGACGTACTTGCTGGAGGTAGCGAAGCTGTTCGCAAGTAACTTGCATTTCTCTAGCAAGTTCAGTTTCAGTTGGATTGCGTTGAAGAGAACGCTTCAAATCTCGATAAACTTTTTTGAGTTTATTTAACTGTTCGACAATGTGAACAGGCAAGCGAATCGTCCGCCCTTGATTGGCAATTGTCCGGGTAATTCCTTGGCGAATCCACCAATAGGCATAGGTAGAAAACTTGTAACCCTTTTCCGGATCGAACTTTTCGGCTGCCCGATTCAAACCCAAAGCTCCTTCCTGAATTAAATCGAGAAAAGGCACGCCCCGATTAAGATAGCGTTTGGCAATCGAAACCACCAAGCGCAAATTCGAGCTGATCATTTTCCGTTTCGCCGACTGACACTGGTGGCGAAGCTGTTGCAGTTGAGTTTCGCTTATCCCCAAAGCCGCAGCGATTTCAGCTTTTGTCGGCACTCTGTCCAATTCCTGCTGCAAACGCTGTTCTAGTTTCTCCAGGGCTACCAATTCTTGAACGCGGCGCGCCAACTCTACTTCTTCGGCTGCTGTCAGTAGAGGATACCGAGCCATTTCCTTGAACAAAGCTCCCACTGGATCGTCGGCAGACCAGTTGTTGTATGCTGACGATCGAGTTACCGTCGGACGATCGATCTCGGTGTCTTCATCTTGTGCGATCGCGAATGAGGCTTCGGGTGCCACCGCAAAACTGCCTAGGTCAGATTCTGCCATATCGTGCTTGGTGTCGGTGGAAGGATTTGAAAAGTATCCCTTAACTTTAACCAATTTAACCGGAAATTTCCGAAATCCATCGAGAAGCCCGTGACCGACATTAGATGGCCCCACTTTTATAGATTTCTATTGAGTTCGGGCTAGTAAAGGAGCTGCCTGCAATAATTGCTGAGTGTAAGGGTGCTGCGGATTAGTAAAAATCTCCCTAGTCTTACCGATTTCAACAATTTTTCCAGCATTCATTACCGCAATACGATCGCAAAAAAATCTCGCCACCCACAAATCGTGCGTAATAAACAGATAAGTCAAATTAAATTCCTGCTTCAACTCCAACATCAGCTCTAAAACTTGAGTCTGCACGCTGGCATCCAGCATACTCACAGGTTCGTCGCAAATTATCAGTTGCGGCCGAGTAATCAAAGCGCGGGCTATAGAAACTCGCTGCTGTTGTCCTCCTGACAATTCCCCCGGATAGCGACGAAAGAAATCCTCCCCTGGACTTAAACCCACCCGCTCTAACATTTGGATTACTTGTTTTTTCGCTTCGCTGCCATTAGCTAATTTGTGAATAAACAAAGGGTCAGCAATACTTTGCCCGACAGTCATCATCGGATTCAGGCAAGCGTGGGGGTCTTGAAAGATCATTTGCATTTCGCGGCGGTGCTTCCTCACAGCATCGCGGTTCAGGGCAGTTATATCTATTCCTTGAAATTCCACTTTGCCACCAGTCGCGGTAATTAGCTGCAAAATCGTGCGTGACAAGGTACTTTTGCCACAGCCGGACTCCCCCACCAGCCCTAGGGTTTCTCCCCGTTGTAGCTCTAAACTAACGCCGTCTACTGCTTTAATTACCTGGCGATTCCTGGAAAACAACTGATCTAATAAATTGCTTTCTAAACTGTAGTGTTGCTGCAAATTCGTTACGGTCAAAAGAGGCGAATTTGTTGAGTTTGCAGTAACCGCTTCAGTCCTGATTTCCTCGAATGCTAACCCTTTGTCAGAATCGGCTTGAATGTGCAAAGCTGCTTTGAGGAGCGATCGAGTATATTCGTGCTGCGGCTTTTCAAAAACGTTTTGCACCGGCCCTGTTTCTACGACTTTACCGCCGTACATCACCGCAATGCGATCGCAATACTCAGCTACCATCGCCAAATCGTGAGAAATCAACAAAATCGCCGTTCCCCGTTCCTCACAAAGTCTGGTTAATTCCTGCAAAATCTGGGCAGCTACAGTTACGTCCAAACTTGTAGTCGGTTCGTCCGCCACAATTAATTTGGGATCGAGCAAAAGAGCCAAAGCAATTGCTACTCTTTGCCGCATTCCGCCACTAAATTCGTGGGGAAATTGCGACCAGCGAGACGCGGGAATTTTCACAGCTTCCAGAGTTTCGATCGCCCGTTTCTTAGCTTGCTTGCGATCCAAATTGGGTCTGTGAGCTTGCAAAGTCTCGATGCAATGTTCTCCTACAGTCATCAAAGGATCGAGACGAGTCATCGGATCTTGAAAAATCAATGCTACAGCTTCGCCCCGAAACCGTCTCAGCCGCGAAGCATTCATATCAAACACCGACTCTCCAGCAAAACTAACTCGCCCCTCAATCAGCGTTGAATCCGGCAGCAACCGCATCGCCGCCCTTCCCAAAGTTGACTTACCGCACCCAGACTCCCCAACTAATCCGAGCTTTTCCCCCGGTTTCAGCGTCAGGGAAACCCCGTCAACTGCCCAACCGGATTGGCCCCGCCGCTGAGGATAAGCTACTCGCAGATTGTCAACGGAAAATAGAGAAGAGTCATTAGTCATTAGTCATTAGTCCTTAGTTATTAGTTATTAGTTATTAGTTAGTAGTTATTGGTTAGTAGTTGTTGGTTAGTAGTTATATAATCCTCGGTTGTCAGTTGTCACTTATTAATCATTGTGAGTAGTCATTGTTAGTTATTAGTCAGTATTTATTGGCAACAGACTAAAAGTCTGTTGGTAAATGAAAGAGTAATTAGCTGCCAACCGAGTGTTATTGGTGCATAAGCCACTCCCCCGATTACTAACTAATAACTAATAACTAATAACTAATAACTAATGACTAATGACTAATGACTAATGACTAAATTTCCCTTCGCTTCAACTCAGCTCTCCGCAGTATGTAAGTAGCGGCACAATCTGCGTGAGGATGGTCTGCTAAAACTTCCGCGAGTTCCAATACATATCCGGCGATATCTGGCCCCAGCTTCTCAGTCAGCACTTGACGTTCCCGAGATGCGAGTTCTTGCACGCGGGCCTTAGCTTGCCAATTCGCAGAAAACATCTTGTCAATCTCGGTGTGGAATCCCAGACTTTCGAGAATGTCCCACTCGCCGTTATCGCACCAAATGCCCCCGCACAACATACAGCGCTCTATGTAAAAGGGCACTCTGCTGAAAGGAACTTTCGCCCGCGACAGATAGTGACCGTCTTCGGGACACAGCGCTGCTTTGCTGTCGTAGGGAGACGGCGTGAATTCTATGCCGAGAGTCGCTGTCGCATCAGGCTTCTCGGATTTTTTGTACCACTGGCTTTGCTCTTTTTGCCAAGCTTCGTATTCTCTGCCTGGAATCCAGATACCGTAACAGTTGGGACACCACTGCACCGACATACGGCCGGCTAAGGTACCCCCTTCTAAATTCGGATGTTTACATTTTGGACATTCCACCGCTTTATTTCTCCTTGCCTTATTAATTCCCTGTTAATTCAATTATTAATTCTGTATCTTGGCGGGCCCTGAAGAACCAGAATTTTTTTGCTGCAGCGCGCCACAGTAGCCAATTAGCGTGTTAAGCCGCGCGATCGCCCCAGTTTGCCTCGCCTTTGCTGTCGCTGGCTGGCGCGACGCTTGCAAAAACGTGACATCTGTCCCCAATAACCGCAGTTGCTTGTGAATTTCCGTCAAATAGGACTGCTCTGGGGGTGTTTCTGAGGCGTCTAAGTCATCGCTTTCGGCTCTCATAATTTGGTTTCCGAAAAATTGTTGCACTTTTCTGTATTCGATCGCCAGCGCGGCCCGATCCAGATTATCCTGTGCAGCAGTTCTTTGTAATTGTTCTAGTGCTTGCTGTAATTGTTGGTAGCACTGGCGGCGGTCTTCGGACAATATCATGATTTTGTAAACAAATTTGTATTTATAATCAAAGTAGATAGCTGGTAAAAGTATAGTGGTTTATGACATGGCATGGGAGGCATTAAGTCCCTCCCCTTTCACTTTTACTTTGAGCGGATTGACCCGCCTCGGCTGAACTACGCAGCTCTCTATCCCATTGCTAAACGCATTTGGGATTGCTTTTCTGAGGATATTGTAAGACCCGTTGATATCGGAGTTGATTAATTGACCGATTGATGTTCTGTACAAACCTCTCTTGATTCGCTTACCGCTAAATGCGACATCATCAGTGCCAGTATGCCCGTACACAGGAATCGGATCTAGATTCAGGAAGTTCGACTTAGATGTGTAAGATTCTTCTTGCACGATCGCCTTAATCCCAACCAGTCGAGCTTTGTATTCCAACATCTCAATTAATCGAGCGTGAGGAATACTGACGAAGTTTTGGTTGGTTTGCTTTCCTAAATCAATCTCGGTTTTCCATTGTGCATTCTTGCCAATTACTAGCGTCCCAATTTGTTTGGCGACCAAGATACCGATTATTAACCGACTGGCGTGATGCAAGTAATTATCGACTTTTTGGTTTCGACAGCGAGTTAAGCGCTGAATGCGGGGCGAACTCTTGCGACTTCCTTTTAACTGAGATTGTAAGTGTGAAGAGCGTTTGTTGTAGAACTGGTTAATCGATTTTAATGGTCGCCCGTTAATCAACAGAGGGATGAAACCCGGCTGATTTGAAGTTAACGCCACTAAATTATTCAGTCCTAAATCAATACTAGCTGCCCAAATATCGTTACTGACGGTGGACTCCGGCTCACTTCGACTACGCTCAGTACAAGCATTATAAATCACCTCAATCACATACGAATCACATTGAGGAACCAGCCTAACTTGGCAAATTCGATCGGGATTTACTTTGGTCTTTATCAAGATTTCCGTACCCGAAAGCTTGATAATTCCTTTCTTCAATTGCTTGCTGCTAATCGCCTGAATCGTATAGATTACAATATTACGACCCTTGGTTTTATCCTTATATTTCGGTAGCTTTGGACGACCCGTGAATTGAGACGAATCAATTTTGTAAACTTTGACTGCTTCAAAAAACGATTTCCAATTCTTGTCCAATACCATCAAGATTTGTTGACTAACCTTGGCAGGCATTGCCTTGTATGCTTGATGAGATTTCATCAAACGGTTCATCTCGTTGTAGTTGATGTAACCCCATCCATAAGTAAAACTCTGACGAATGACGTAGTTGGCGGCATTGTAGAGATTCTTGGATTTAAAGGCTAATTCATCAATCTGGGCGAAACGATGTTCCGTAGATTTAATGATGTGCCTCTCTGCTAGTTGCATTTAAGGTTTCCATCCTTTAAGTCATGTGTTTTTTACTCGACTACTATGATAATATGATACTACTATTGTTAATTGATGCTTACAAACTTAATGAAGTTTCACAATACTTACTTAAGTTTGCTCATATGGAGGGAAGCCGTGCGTTTTTGGAGCAATTCCCTGTTTTGTGAGAACTTTTTTTGATTTTCTGCCCTGACTCTACCCTTGTGGCTGCTGCTTTTAGTTGAGCGTTGCCGGTAAATGCCGATCCCCCGCCACCTCAACTGCTACCGCCAAAATATGCTTATTTTACCCGATTTTCCCCGATCGACAGACTGCGGTGGCGACAGTGGTGTCACTATATTTTCCTACCTCCGAGGGGGGACGACTCGGAATTCGATAGGTATAGTTTGAGAAAAATCGACTATTTTTTTGAATTGCAAATTGTGGCATTCAAGTAGTTTAGTATAGCTAAACACATAATTTCGGCAATTCAAGCGAAAACCGGCTTTTAACCATTTGTATTTCTAAGTTTTAAAGGTGTACCCCATGAACGCGAACACTCTGACTCCCTCTTCTTCGATCGATCCTGCTGTAGTTCCCGATTGGCTGCAAGAATGCCTGAATGCTCGATCGGAGCCTGATGGGGGCTCTAACCCGAATTGTTCCACGGACGACAGCTTAATTTGTCGGGCCTTTGAATTTGCCCGTGACTTGCACGAAGGACAATACCGCAAATCTGGAGAACCTTACATTTGCCATCCGGTAGCTGTCGCTGGAATACTCCGGTATATGGGCGGTAACAACGTCATGATTGCCGCGGGCTTCCTCCACGACATTGTTGAAGATACAGATATTACTCTCGAAGAAATAGAACAGCGGTTCGGCGCCGAAGTGCGACAGTTGGTTGAAGGTGTCACCAAGCTTTCTAAGTTTAATTTTTCCAGCAAAACAGAGCGCCTTGCGGAAAATTTCCGCCGAATGTTCCTAGCAATGGCTAAAGATATTCGTGTTATTGTGGTCAAACTCGCCGATCGCCTGCACAACATGAGGACTTTGGAGCATTTGTCCGAAGAAAAGCAGCGCAGTATTGCCCTAGAAACCCGAGATATTTTTGCTCCCCTAGCGAACCGTTTGGGTATCGGCCGCTTTAAATGGGAATTGGAAGATTTAGCGTTTAAATACCTGGAACCTGAAGCTTACCGCGAAATTCAGGAATTGGTGGCCGAGAAGCGGGCCGATCGAGAAACTCAACTGGCAGAAGTCACCGATAGTTTGCGAGAAAGACTTGACAATTTAGGCATTAAATGCTATGAAGTCAGCGGCCGTCCCAAACATTTGTACGGGATTTACGGGAAGATGCAGCGCCGCCAAAAAGGGTTTAAGCAAGTATACGATATTGCGGCGGTGCGGATCATAGTAGAAACCAATGATGACTGTTATCGGGCTTTGGCGATCGTCCACGATTCTTTCCGCCCAATTCCCGGCCGCTTTAAAGATTATATCGGTTTACCAAAAGCCAACCGCTACCAATCTTTGCACACCGGAGTAATCGGAACCAGCGGCCGCCCCATCGAAGTGCAAATCCGCACCGTAGCAATGCACCACATTGCAGAATACGGCATTGCCGCGCACTGGAAATACAAAGAAACTGGCGGTTCTAACACAAAAGTCACCGGCGACGACGAAAAATTTACTTGGCTGCGACAACTCCTTGAATGGCAAAGCGACCTCAAAGACGATCGCGAATATTTACAAAGCATTAAGGACAACTTATTCGACGAAGATATTTACGTTTTTACTCCTAACGGAGACGTGATTGCTCTCAATAGCGGATCAACTCCCGTAGATTTTGCTTACCGCATTCACACAGAAATTGGCAATCACTGCACCGGTGCCAGAGTAAACGGGCGCATGGTAACACTAGACAAGGTTTTAAAGAACGGCGATATTGTAGAAATCTTGACCCAAAAAAATGGTCATCCGAGTTCCGACTGGCTGAATTTTGTCAAGACAAACGGAGCAAAAAACAGAATTCGCCAGTGGTTGAAGCGATCGCACAGAGATGAAAATCTCGCTCGCGGGCGGGAATTGCTGGAAAAAGAATTAGGTAAAAACGGCTTAGAATCTTTGCTGAAATCTGAACCCATGCAGTCTGTGGCTCAGCGCTGCAACTACCACAGCGTCGAAGATTTAATCGCCGGTTTGGGCTACGGCGAAGTTACCCTAAATCTCGTAGTAAATCGACTGCGAGATTTAGTAAAAGTGCAGCAAAAAATTGAAGCTGCTCCCGCAGGAACCCACGAAGTGCCCCAGCTAATACCTGCATCGACGACACCGAAACCAGTACCGAGTTCGTCTCCGAGCAAATCGCCGATCGCAGGTGTAGAGGGATTGCTCTACCATTTATCCGGCTGTTGTTGTCCGATTCCTGGGGAAGCAATTATTGGAGTTGTGACTCGCACTCGCGGAATTTCGATTCACCGGCAAGGATGTTCAAATGTTGAAAGCGTACCTGGGGATCGCTTGGTTCCTGTGAGTTGGAATTCCAGCAACCGCAATGAATCTCGACCCAACACTTATCCGGTTAACATTCAAATTGAAGCCCTCGATCGAGTGGGAGTTCTCAATGATGTTTTATCGCATTTGAAGGACAACCAAGTGAACGTCCGCAGCGCTCAAGTCAAAACCTACCCCGGATTGCCGGCCTTAATTGACTTGTGCATGGATATCCAGGATAAACAACAGTTCGAGCGGACTTGTATGCAAATTAAAAAGATGAGCGATATTTTGAATTTGCGGAGGCTGAGTGAAGGGACTTAACAGGAAATTCTTCCTATGGCAAAACTCAGCCTTAACTCGGTTATTCCTTCAGCAAAGCTGACCAACTATTTATTAATCCGGCTTCCTAAAGACGACAAATCTCAGTTTCTCGATCGAGGTGGTTACAGCATAGAAAACTGGCAACAGCTCGATCGAGATTTAAGAAGCCAGATACTTCCTCTGGAAGCGGAGCAAATGGAAAACACCAGATACGGTCAAAAGTACATGATTAAAGGCAGTTTAACAGGTCCAAACGGTACGATTTTACAAGTTAAAACCGTTTGGATCGTTACTCCATCCGAAACCAGATTTGTTACATTAGTTCCTGATTGACAAGAGGTTAAGCCCCATGAAATTTAAACTATTTTCACAGGTAGCATTGCGAGAAGACATCCCTAAGTATGGTCTAAAAAAAGGTGCTATAGCAACTATTGTTGAACATTACCCGATGCCTGAAGGTAAAGAAGATGGTTATAGCTTAGAGGGTTTCAATGTTGAAGCGATTACAGTTGAAGTTGCCGAGTCCCAGATTGAAGCAATAAAAGCTCCTGTTTTGCAGCTTGGAAAATATTGATTACCCTTCGCCTTCCACCAGCCTGCGATGAGAGCGACTCATCTTGCGACGCAAAATTTGTTCTTCTTCAGAGAGAGGTGCTTCGGAAGCAGCATTAATTTTTTCTAACAGTTGTTGATTTTCGCGGCGGCGGATAAATTCTTCAAGCGCTATTTCGATCAAAAAGCTCTGCGAAATTTGCATTTCGCAAAGCTTTTGTTTCGGCTTGTTCAAATAAAGATGCTGGCAATGAGATAGCAGTTTTGACAGTTGTCATAGCTTTATACCTTCATTTATATGAGTCTAACTAATAGTATAGCTAACCACAATACGATTCCGCAAACAGGCAGAACAATGAAACTCTTTATTTCGCAGGAGCGACAGGCTTTGATACGCCCAACTTTTGCTGCAAAAACTCCTGGGCTACTTGTCCAGCTTCCTGCTGTTTCTTATCAACTTGATAATTGAGTCGTCGCATATCTTCTTCGGAGATTTTCCCGCCCAATTCTGCGAGCACTGGACGCAATTCCGGGTATTTCTCCAAAATTTGCGATCGCACAACCGGAACTGCTTCGTAGGGCGGGAAATAGTTCTTGTCATCTTTGAGAACTACTAAACCTAAACTTTGAATCAAACCGTCCGTCGTATTACCAGCAATCACATCTACTTCTTTTTGTTGCAGCGCTTGATAAAGCAATCCTAACAGCAATTCCTTCGGTTGTTCTCGAAACTTAATCCCGTAAGTTTTAGCCAATCCGGGAAATCCATCTTCTCTCTCGTTAAATTCTGGGCCGAAACCAGCCCGGAGGTTAGGTGCAGCTTTCCCAAGTTGCGATAGAGTTTGTAAATTGAGTTTTTTGGCATCATCTCCCCGCACAATAATCGCAAAACTGTTATTAAAACCCAGCGGTTCCGTCCATTCTGCTTTAAACTGTTTTGGATATTCTTGTTTGAGGTAATCGAGGACTTTTTTGGGGTCAGAAATCGATTTCTGTTTGAGCAGGTTGGCGTAAGCCGTACCGGTGTATTCGACGTACAAGTCGATTTTACCTGCTGTTAGGGATTGATGGCAAAGCGAACCTCCGAGATTCAGCTCTCGTTCTACTTTGATATCTGTTTTAGCTTCGATATGGCGTGCTAAAATTTCTGCGAGGATGACTTGTTCGGTAAAGTCTTTCGAGCAGATGACAACTTGCTTTTGGGGCTTAGAGGTACATCCTGCTACTGCAAGCAAGCAAAGCAGCCAGCAGGAATAGAAAAAAAAATCGTTCTTAGATATTTTCATGACTTAACTCAAATTAAGCATCTACAATTAATACCTTATAAGTTATAGCATAAAGCCCCGATCGCAGACTTTTTCAAGAGGTCTGCGCTTTAACACCGATCGCACTTTACCCAAGTTCCGTTTTCCTGTTGTAACATTTATTTATAGACATGGAGGACTAAATATGGTAATCAGCGTCAGCGATATTATCCAGCAGCAGCGGCAATTTTTTGCGACTGGGAAAACGAAAGATGTGGATTTTCGGCTTGAACAACTGAAAAAACTTAAAAGTGCGATCGAACTTAATCAATCACGAATAGTCGATGCTGTCAAGGCAGACCTGGGTCGGCCGGAATTCGAGGCTTATCTTGAAATCGCATCGATCGCAGAAGTTAATTATGCCATCAAAAACCTCAAATCGTGGGTAAAGCCGAGAAAAGTGGCTGCTTCGATAGATCAATTCCCAGCATCGGCCCGCATTTACCCTGAACCTTTGGGCGTAGTATTAATCATCGGGCCTTGGAATTACCCATTTCAGTTAATGATATCACCTTTAGTCGGGGCGATCGCCGCCGGCAACTGTGCACTTCTCAAACCTTCGGAAATCGCCTCACACACCTCCGAAGTTATCGCCGACATGATATCCAAAACCTTCGATCCCGCCTATGTAGCCGCCGTCGAAGGAGGAGTCGAAATCAGCCAACAATTACTAGCCGAAAAATTCGACCACATCTTCTTTACCGGAGGCACTAAAATCGGTAGAATAGTCATGGAAGCTGCCGCTAAACACCTGACACCTGTAACCTTGGAATTAGGTGGCAAAAGTCCTTGCATTGTAGACTCAGATATTCAGGTTGAATACACCGCCAAACGCATTGCCTGGGGCAAATTTCTCAATGCCGGACAAACTTGCATCGCTCCCGATTACCTGTTAGTTGATAAAAAAGTTAAACCTGCTTTGATGGCAGCAATTAAAACAGCAATTCACGAATTTTACGGCGATGATCCGCAAACAAGCCCCGACTATTCGCGCATTATCAACCAGCGGCAATTAGACCGTTTGAGTGGATTTATCAAAGATGGAGAAATTGTCGTTGGTGGGGAAGTTAAGCCGGAAGATAGATATATTGCACCGACGGTTTTAGATCGTGTTACCTGGGATTCGCCGGTGATGCAGGATGAGATTTTCGGGCCGATTTTGCCAGTTTTGGAGTATGATGATTTCGGAGAGGCGATCGCCCAAATCAACGCCCGTCCCAAACCCCTAGCTTTGTATTTGTTCTCCAAAAATAAAGAGAAACAAGAGCGAGTTTTGCGGGAAACTTCTTCGGGGGGAGTTTGTCTCAACGACACGGTTATGCAAGTGGGAGTACAAGATTTACCTTTTGGCGGAGTTGGTGAAAGTGGCATCGGTAGCTATCACGCAAAAGCAAGTTTTGACACCTTTTCGCATCAAAAAAGCGTGCTGCAAAAGTCATTTTTACTTGACTTAAAATGGCGGTACGCTCCCTATAAGGGTAAGTTGGATTTGATTAAGAAAATTATCGGTTGAGCGCACTTGGAGGGGCGGCTTCACCAACGTTTACAATATCAGCGAGATAGCCCAATCAACCCGCCCCTTCCTGATATTATCGGTTAAGCGATTCCACGGTGAACGATTATTTCCAGAAATTTTAAATGATTGCTCATCTGTTTTTTGAACGGTTCCGATCGCAATGTCTACCTTGCACCATTCTCAGTAACAGGCAAGATGCCTGTTCCACAAAGAGTGAATTGGGAGCATTTCATATTTGTAAAAACACTTCTTCTGGCTCCTGACTTCTTCCTTCTGACTCTTTTCTCCTGACTCCTAACTCCTGACTCCTAACTCCAATTTCTAGCTTAACTGCTTTCATTGAGATGCTCCCAGTGAATTTCTTGTGGGGAGTAGGGTTGGGCATCCTACCGGCCCATAAAAACCTTATTGAAAATGGTGCAAGATGTCCATCCTAAAGCACAGTTCCCCATCCAAAATAATTCCCATTAGAAATGTCTATAATATCTTTTAGCATCCGATCGCTAACAAGCAATTTATGGAACCTTTAGCCAAAGAACCCTGTGCCGCCTGCCACCCAAACTCTCCGCGCGTCACAGCTTACGAAATTGTCCAACTCAAACCTCAAATTCCCGACTGGAATTTGATCGAAAAAAATGGCATTCCCCAAATAGAACGCACCTACGAATTCCCGGATTTCAAAAGTGCGATCGCCTTTACAAACAGCGTCGGCGAAGCAGCCGAAACTGAAGGACATCACCCCGCACTGTTAACCGAGTGGGGGAAAGTTACCGTTACTTGGTGGACTCACGAGATTTCTGGACTGCATCGCAATGACTTTATTATGGCTGCGAAAACAGATGCGATCGCCAATCAATTCCCAAAATAAAATCCGACTTATAGCCCGATCGTAGTCTAAGAAAGCACCGCCCTGGGCACTGGGGAATGTTGATTGGCACTATTCAACAACTCCAGATTCAGTCGGTAGCCGACATTCCGTACAGTTTGAATCAGGCTCGGCTGTCGCGGGTCGATTTCGATTTTTTTACGCAGAGAGAGTACGTGAGTGTCGATCGTCCGGGGGTTATCAATAGCATCAGGCCAGGCCCGACGCAGCAAATCCGATCGCGACAGCGGCACTCCTCCAGCTTGAGCTAGCACGTACAGCAGGCTAAATTCCTGGGGAGTCAGCTCAATATGTTCGTCGTACAACCTGACTCGGCGCTGCACCAAATCAATTTTCAGCAGCCCGCACTCCAGCGTCGCCGGCGGTATCATCGTGCGGTTGCGGCGCATCAGAGCTTCCACCCTGGCCATAAACTCTTGCATCCCAAAGGGTTTAGTCAGGTAATCGTCTGCCCCCGCCTTCAAACCCTCAACAATATCCGATTCCGAATTCCGCGCCGACAGCATCAAAATCAGCGACTGCTGCTGCTGTTGCAGCCAATGGCAAAATTCCAAACCGTCCCCATCCGGCAATTGGGCATCCAGAATGACTAGGGTTGGCTGGCGGCTGAAAAATATTTCCCTAGCGTGACTGATATCCGCTGACTGGTGCACCCAGTGACCGACTTGCTGTAGATGCCAGCCCAAGAGCGATCGCAGGTGCGGATTCCCTTCAACAATTGAAATACTTGCAGATTCCACAGAGGCGAGCTTCCCATATCACTAATTGCTACAAGGTTAACAGAGCTTTTGTCAAGCTTTTGTAACCATCGCTACTCAAGCATTAGCTGCATTTAAAGCAGCGGACATACTTAGGGTACGAATTTTAAAGATTGGGTTAATTTGGCAGGGTCAGCCTGCAGAAAGGTGAAATCATTCTGGCGGTAAGCTTACAATGAAAATAAGACAGTGTAAAGCCGATCGATCCCATGCCCCAACCGCCTGCCAAAAGCGATCCCCCCGACCCAGCCCCCATTCCCAGGAGGTTGACAAATCGCGCAAGTGAAACTAGAATTCCTCCAACCGTTCGCTCGGTAGCCGGAACACTCAGCCACTTTGACCGTCAAATTCAGCCACATCCCGACTCCATTAAACGCACAGCGAATTATCTAGGTGCGCGCACAAAGTCGAGCAACTGCATTGCAACGAGTGAAATTTTTTATGGAGGGTAGCCTGTTGAGCAGGGTAAAAAGTTTTATTTAGAAATAGCCTCAAGCTGAGCCACTCAGCATCAATCGAGGCCGTTCCTAAATCCCGCCGTCATTATACAAACCACAAAGGATTTCAAGCTCATACCATGCTACAAGACACCCAAACAATCCGGCACTACCAAAAACTCACCGACGCCCTCGTCGAAATGTGGAATAGAGGTTATCGCTTCGATGACCTGCGGCTTTACTTAGACGGCTATTTAGCAGCCCTGCGGCATTCCAACAGTTTGGAACCCTATCTGATTCACAGACTAGAGGAAGAAGCAGCGCGTTACATTCACGACCCCTCCAATTTTGCAATGCCACAGACACAGACACAGGCTGAATCAGACTACTATTAAATAGCAAAGTCGGTTTGATAAACCCTTGATGATTTGGGAATTGGGAATTGGGAATTGGGAATTGGCAATTGGGAATTGGCAATTTTAACGGGTTCCCTGGCTATGCCTCGGAACCGATGTCCACAGGCTCTGCCTCGCTTTGGGAGCCTAAAACTTCGAGGTGTAGCCGACTGCATTGCGTTTTTAGGCTTTGCCTGGTAACGAATAATTAAGTAAATCAACCTAATTCAACGTAAAACGCGATTGCTGTTATTTCCCCGACTTCTTAAAGAAGTCGGGGAAATGTTTTTTCTGTCTAATTTAAGAAGCCAAAGCCACTTCTACAACTTCTTGCAATTCGCCCTTTTGATACATCTCGATCATAATATCCGAGCCACCAATAAACTCGCCGTTGATATAAACTTGAGGAATTGTCGGCCAGTTGGAATACTCTTTAACGCCTTGACGAATTTCCTGGTCTGCCAAAACATCAACAGTTTCGTAAGGCACTCCCAAAGTATTGAGAATTTGCACCACAGTATTAGAAAAACCACACTGGGGCATTAACTTATTGCCCTTCATAAACACCATGATTTTGTTTTGCTTAACCAACTCGTCAATTCTTTCATGTGCTGCTGTAGTCATGGTAGCTCCTAATATTGTTTGAAAATTTTTAAACGTTGACTGATATCATGTCCGATCGATTAACCATAATATCCCGGTCGGGGCGGGTTTTTGAGATTGTCAATTATTGGCAGCTATTGTTTGTGAACCCGCCCCTACTACAAAAATCGCGATCGCTCGACCGGACATGATATGAGGCAGAAACCGCGTTTTTTACGAAAATCTTTCGTTACAGCCATAGATTCCGGTAAAAAAACCGGGATTTTTGTGGTTTTTGTGCGTAAGTTGAGCAGTTGTATTCCAAGCAACTCTTGACACCTGCACAAACTTGTGATACCCAATTGCAAGTCAACACTTAAGCAACTTGACTTTTGGCTGCCCATTCTGCGGGAGTTAAGGTTTCCAAGCCCAAAGCGTGGATGGCTTCACTAGCCATTGCCTGTTTGAGGGCGCCGTAAACCAGTTGGTGCTGCTGTACTCGGCTTTTTCCTTCAAAGGCTGCAGAGACGACTCTCGCCTGGTAGTGGTCACCGCCACCGGTCAAATCCTCAACTTGTATTTTAGCGTCGGGCAACCCTGCCTTAATCATTTCTGCTACTTGAGACGGTGTAACCATTGGTTTCTGTGATAAACGGCTTTGACACTCCCCAGCTATCAAGGCGAGGGGATTCTTTGTTCAATGACTCAACTTGCTGGCGACAGGATTTCTCCAGCCACAGTAGAGGTCGAATCTCCCAAAGCGTTTGGGTCTTTGACCCAAGTTCCGGTATGCCCTACCGTACTCAAGGCGATTTTCAGAATATTAATCGCAGCGTTCCAATCCCTATCCATGACAAATCCACATTCACAAACGTGGGTTCTTACGGATAGGGATTTTTTTACGATTGCACCGCAGTTAGAACATTTCTGTGAAGTATACGCAGGATTGACGGCAACCGTTACCCTGCCAAACTTAACTCCAAAATATTCCAACCACTTCCTGAATTGATACCAACCAGCGTCGTTAATCGATTTAGCCAGACAGTGATTCTTTGCAAGGTTCTTAATCCTCAAATCTTCGTAGGCGACCAAATCATGAGATTGGATTACGTAACGCGCCAGTCTCTTGGCGTGTTCTTCACGTTGCCTGCTTATTTTGAGGTGTACTCGCCCTAATCGATTAATTGCTTTCTTTCGGTTGGTAGAGCCTTTCTTTTTGCGAGAAACACGGCGATGCCGAAATTTCAACCGTTTCTCGCTGGTTCGATAAAACTTGGGATTCGGTTCGGCATGACCGTCTGAGTCTGTATAAAACTCTTTCAGTCCCACGTCCAATCCAACTGTTTTACCTGCTGGCGTTGTATCTACATTGTTATCAGCACTGATTGCAAACTGAACGTAGTAGCCGTCAGCGCGACGTATTAAGCGAACTCGCTTGATCTGATCGATTTGGTAGAAGTTTAAATCCCACGTTCCTTTTAGTTTGAGCTTGCCCATTCCCTTTTTATCAGTGAAAGTGATTTGTTTCCGAGTCTCAGAAAGTTTCCAGCCACTAACTTTATATTCAACTGAGCGACTGTTTTTCTTGAAAGTTGGATAACCTTTCTTGCCGGGAACTGCTTTCTTGCAGTTGTCGTAGAAACGAGCAATCGCAGAATACGCCCTTTCCACAGAGGCTTGGCAAGCACTAGAATTCAAGTCTTTGACAAAAGCAAACTCTTCTCTGAGCGCAGTGCTGTGACGGTACAAGTCTTTTTGCCCTACTCCTCGGTTGTCGATCCAAAAGCGGACGCATTTGTTCCGAACGAATTGAGCAGTTCTGATTGCTTCGTCTATTGCTGCGTACTGATTTGGTTTGCCTTTAGCCTTGAATTCTAGAACAAACATTTTGCGTGAAAACTCACTACTTGACATACTCCCCTGCCTAAAGGCGAGAGGATTCTTAACACTTCATCGACCAATGCTACCGAAGTAGTCTTACGAGCGCCTCCATGTTCATTTTAAGTCGTGGCAATGCCCTATCCCGACTATATGTATCGTTTTGTTTAAAAAACATTAACAATACTTTGTTTTGCTTCCAGGTTGGATTTTAACCATTGCCCTTCAGTCTTTCCCTATTACTGGATCAGTCCCGGTTTCAACTCAAGATGAGTATATATCGCTGCAATCTTAGGTGGGGATTTCAACCAATTAAACTATAGCATAAAGCCGTCCTAAAAGGACGGGGCTTGCATCCCATTTTCTCGGTCAAAAGTCTAACACAAAGCCGTCCTAGAAGGACGGGGCTTTAAACCCAAGTTTTTGGTAATGTAGATTTTAGTGGAACTATTTTTTCGATGAGCTCGGTTGAGCGCTGGCCGGCCGGGGAAAGGGCGAATCCACAAAACCCAATTCCAGTAACTGCTGGTAAGCTTTCTTGCCCAAGTCGCGAGTTGGCTGCTGCGATCGAATAATCTGAATTAGCAGGGGCACAGCCAGTTCGGGCTTATTTTGCGCCCGGTGTACCAACGCCAGCCGGTAGGTAGCTTCGTCGCGCATTTGGGCTGTTTCTACAGCTTTGGTGCGGTGGCTTTCGGCCAATCGGATGTCAATTCCGGCAAAACTGCTACCCAGTTGTTGGTAGAAGTTGGACAGTTGATTGAAAATTTGGCGGGATTCTTGGAGTTTTTGAGTAGCCAGTGCGTAATTCTGATTGGAAATAGCACTGCTGGCTTCTGTCATCAAACGCTGGCCTCCTTGGACGCTCAGCAGACTGCTGTCTTGCGTCAGAGGGCGAAGATTGTTGGGGTCTGTGGGGTCGTCGGCGGGCTCGACTTGGGGTTGGTTCTCTGGCCCAGAAGGTTGTTGTGCTTGGACTTGGATCGGTTGCAATAGGGTAAAAGCTGCGATCGCCCCGATCGTAATCCGGGCAGTGGAGCGAAGCCAACAAACAGTTCCAGAGTATACCATGAAATTACTTTGCGCCTGTGCGCCTTAAAAAAATATTTAGCTTGAGCCGATCTTACCATTGGCGATCGCAACCGGCTAAGTGTAAACCAAATTTGTTGAAATGTCAAAGGGTGCGCGATCGATTTTGGATTTTAGATTTTGGATTTTAGATTTTGGATTGAACAAGGAAATCGCGGGGGATTGGACAGATCCCGGCAATCTAGTCCGGGACGCAGAAACCGGGTTTTTTTACCTAAATACTGCCTTTGAGACTTTAAAAATGGTGGAAAACCCGGTTTCAATGGTTTTGATGGGTAAGTCCCGATCTAATTCAACAATCGAACGAACCATGAATATCGAAATTGAAAGAACAGCTTACGGTCAACTGCTGGCGAAATCGCAGCCTAAGCCAATCCTGAACGAAGAAGATTACGATCTTGCCCTCGCAGAAGTTGATTTTCTGATGTCCAAGGAAGAATTAACAGTAGAAGAAGAAACTTTACTGAGTCTCTGGGGGCTGTTGATCGAAGAATACGAATCAAAATATTACCCAATTCCAGAAGCGACTCCCCAGGATGTTCTATTGCATCTCATGGAAGTTCGCGAACTCAAACAAGCCGATTTGGTGGGTGTGATTGGTTCCAAAGGAGTAGTCTCTGAGGTGGTTAATGGTAAACGGGCGATTAGCAAAGCGCAAGCTAAGGCGCTGGGAGAATTTTTTAATGTTAATCCTGGTGTGTTTATTTGAATCATTGTTAATAAGCCTTTTACGGGCGGGCGAGAAGCCCAACCCCTACTCCCCACAATAAAATTCAGTTTTTGTGGAACAGGCATCCTGCCTGTTAAGCGAGAATATAGTAAGACTGGATTAAAATTAAACAAAAGCATTTCTGATGACACAACCGATCGAACTTTCCGCAAATACCTTACAAAACTATCAAGGAATTGGAGTCCCCGATGAAAGTCTCCCACTGATTTTGCAGCGTGGCGGCGATGAATTGCTGCTGTCAAAAGCGGACGATCGCTTTACAGTCCGCCCCTCATCAACAGCATCAGCCTCAAACGATTGGGCTGCAACAACTGGGGCAAAATTCACCCGTCGCATCGGCCAAAGCAATCTCGAAGAATATCTCGTTGCGCCCTCTAGCCTAGAAGCAGCAATGCAAACAGCCCGCGCCAGCGATGCCGTAGCTTTTGCCAGCCACGTCTATTGCCCCGCGAACAATCCGAGTACATTCTTTTACCTGACAGACCAAATTACCATTCAATTTGGCGAACAAGTAGACGAACAATCGCGAAATGCGATCGCCAATGCAGCAGCTTTAAAAATAGTCCGGCCAGTAGAAGGAATTCCCAACACCTTCGTCTGCCAAATCACCAAACAAGCAACAGAAAACCCGGTCAAAATTGCCAACCGCCTGACAAGATATCCAGAAGTTCTGGTAGCGGAACCCAACATTGTAGTAGAGACGCAGCAGCATTATACGCCCCGCGATCCGCTTTATCCCAAACAGTGGTATCTCAACAACAAAGGCGGCAAGGAACTTGTCGGCGGTGCTCAAATTTATGCAGAACCAGCTTGGAACATGACTCGCGGAGTTCGATCGATCGTAATTGCCATCGCCGACGATTCAGTTGACATCACCCACCCAGATTTTCAAGGCCAAGGCAAAATCGTCTCACCCATCGATTTAAAAGACGGCGACACTTCCCCGATGCCAGTGGCAGACTCAGACAACCACGGCACAAGTTGTGCCGGCGTCGCCGTTGCTGAAGAAAACGGCCAAGGCATTGTCGGCGTCGCCCCCGGATGCGCCCTGATGCCCATCCGTACCACGGGTTTTCTCGATGACGATTCTGTCGAAAAAATGTTTAATTGGGCGATCGAAAAAGGTGCCGCCGTCATTTCTTGCAGTTGGGGGCCTGCTGCAGTTTACTATCCTCTTTCCCTGCGGCAGAGTGCCGTTATCACCAAAGCCGCCACCCAAGGGCGGGGCGGCAGAGGCTGCGTTATTCTGTTCGCGGCGGGGAATGCCAACCGCCCAGTTAACGGCACAATTAACGAGAAAGGCTGGCCCAACAACGTTGTGGGCGGTCAAACTAGATGGCTGGCAGGATTTGCCGTTCACCCAGACGTAATTGCCGTCAGCGCTTCCACTTCCCTCAACAAAAAAGCAGCTTACAGCAACTGGGGCACCAGCATCTCGGTTTGCGCCCCCAGCAACAACGCGCCGCCGGGAACTTGGTTGCCAGAAACCGGATTTATCGGCACGCCGCCGGAGGTGACGCAGTATTTGCCCGGTTTGGGGGTGTTTACTGCCGATCGAGTCGGGGTTGCCGGCTACGATTCGGGGGACTACACCAATACCTTTGGCGGCACTTCCAGCGCCACTCCAGTAGTCGCTGGGGTTGCAGGGTTGATACTTTCGGCTAACCCCCGTTTGACGGCGCGGGAAGTGCGGGGAATTCTCGAACAAACTGCTGAGAAAATTATCGATCCCGATCCCGATCCCCAGTTGGGTAATCAGATGGGAAATTACGATCCTAACAACGGCCGCAGCGATTGGTTTGGTTACGGGAAAGTGAATGCTTTTAAAGCTGTGCAAGCTGCGGTGAGAAAGGGCGGCGGCAATCCCAATATCGGGGGTGCGGTGTTCAGTGATATTTCTGGACATTGGGCACAGAAGTTTATTGAAGCTTTGGCTGCGGCGAATATAATTAGCGGTTTTCCTGACGGTTCTTTTCGGCCTGATGACAGTTTAAATCGTGCTCAATATGCGGCGCTGTTGGTGAGTGCGTTTAGTCCGATTCCGAGGCTGCCGGCTACAAATTTTATTGATGTTTCTGCTACTTTTTGGGCGAGAAGTGCGATCGAACGGGCAAATCGGGGGGGGTTTTTGGCGGGGTTTCCGGGGTTGAAGTTCGGCCCGAATCAGAATTTGACTAAGGCTGACGCGATCGTGTCTTTGGTTAACGGTTTGGAACTCAAGGGCGGCAATCCTGATACTTTGAAAGTTTACACCGATCGTTCTCAAATTCCTAATTATGCTTTAAGTGCGATCGGCACAGCAACTGCTTTGAAGATTGTGGTTAATTATCCTTCCCGCGATTGGCTTTCGCCGCAGCGGGATATTACCCGCGCTGAGATTTCGGCTTTAATTTACCAGACTTTGGTGGCGATTAATCGGGCAAAGGCGATCGATTCTCCTTACATTGTCTAATCGCGATCGGTTCGCAGCATCGGACTTCAGTCCTATTCCCTGCGAGGGGACAAGCAGCAAGCAGTACGACACGGATACACGGAGGATAGCCAAATTAGCCAATTAGCTAAACCTCAGACGAGTCAAACCATCCGTGTATCCG
>NZ_JAUBPT010000010.1:67541-85626 GCF_036700905.1 Microcoleus sp. S13_C3
GGAGGATAGCCAAATTAGCCAATTAGCTAAACCTCAGACGAGTCAAACCATCCGTGTATCCGTGTCAAAATCCGTGTAGTGCAGTGCTTTCCAGAAAAAAATTTTTTCTGTCTGGGTGAATTTTTTGGGTGCTATGCCAAAATAAGGAAAAAAGCATCTCAACAATTGGACAGAAAAAAATGAGCGAAAAGATTCAGGCTCCACATGAAGACCTAACTTATCGGATCATAGGTGCAGGTATGGCCGTTCACAGACAGCTTGGGCCAGGTTACAAAGAAGCAATTTATCAGGAAAAACTCGAACAACAACTGACAAAAGAGGGAATCGGTTTTGAGCCACAAAAAAACCTTCCCGTTTACTACAACGAGCAATTACTTGGTTTGTACATTCCAGATTTTATTATTGAAAACAAAGTTATTCTGGAAATCAAAGCCTTCGCTACACTTCATAAAAAGTATTTGGGACAAGTCATTACTTACTTGAATCACACGGCTTTACCAATTGGTTTATTAATGAATTTTGGTGACAGAAGACTACTATCGCGACGTGTATTTCCCTCACCTCAAGCTACTGAGTTTCGCGACAACCATCAGTGGATATTTGTCCCTGACTGGCTGAAAGCTCAAAAACGAAGTCAAGAAGAGACTCCGTTTTAAAGCCAGATTGCGCTAATCAGTGGCAAATAGTAAGATGATTCTATTCATTCGTGTATCCGTGTAAAAATCCGTGTCGCGATCCGTGTAGAAATCAGTGTCGTGCTTACACCTAACTTACCCTCGCAAATCCCCCAAAGCTTTCAAGGCAAATTGTGGCAAAGCCAACATCCTGCGCCACCGCCAAGGTTCTTGATAAAGCCGATACAGCCATTCTAAATGATTGTCGCAAAACCAAGCCGGGGCGCGGGTTTTTGTTCCTGCCCAAATATCGAAACTGCCGCCAACTCCCACCCAAATCGAATCAGGGCAAAGGTGTCGGTGTTCGGCAATCCAAAATTCTTGGCGTGGCACTCCCAAGCCTACAAAAATTAGTTTAGGCTGCATTTTTTTGAGGCTTTCACGGAAGTCTTTCTCTTCATCTGCGGAAAGATAACCGTGTTGAGAAGCAATCGACAATCCGTTAACTTTTTGTTGCCAAGTTTTGGCCGCTGCTGCAGCCACTCCTGGGGAACCTCCAAAGAAAAATAGTGGTTCCGAATCAGGCAATTTTCCGGCTTGTTGCAGCAGCGATTCTGCTAATTCAATCCCCGGATAGCGCTGTGCCGGTTTGCCACGCAGCCGCAAGTACAACACCACTCCCGAACCGTCGGGAATCACCAGTTCCGCTTTGCGGATTACATCCGCTAAAGCCTGATTTTGCTCGGCTTGCATCGCCATTTCAGCATTCAGCGTCACGACGTGACTGCCCAACCCTTGATGCAGACGCTCCATCAGCCAACCTGCATAATCATCTAATATGTGAACTGGTAGTCCCAGCACTGAAAATTGCGGCTGCGATCGATCCATATTTTTTTATTTGAGATTCCTACACACCTAGTTATTTAAATTAGCTTAGATTGGCGATCGACGCTAGACCAGTTTTGGTCGCAAAAAACCCGGTTTGTGCCACCCAGAGTCTGTTAAGTCATCGTTCGGTGGCCCAGAAACCGGTTTTTTTGTAAGCGACGAGTCGCACAATTTCATTAGAGTTTGCCAGCCAAGTGCGATCGAGCATTAGCGTTCGATTTTTTTGACCGACCCGTCAGCGTACCATTCCATCGGTACTAGCTCAATTTTACCATTAATTTTCACTGTAGAGTAGACAACTTTCACGAACGGAACGCTGTTGTTATTCTGGTTTTGCGTAGACATGGCAATTACCTTCTTGTGTGTGGATAACTTGAGAAACGATCTAATATCTGATATATTTAAAAGTCTATTCACCCCAAATCTACTCGCATCAGGAAAAACAAGGAAAACGAAATGGCGATCGCAAAAAACCAGCGGCAAACCAGGTTAGATTATTACTACGAGCAAATCAAAACCATCATCCTCAAGCGCCAGAACCCAATTACTGGTTTGCTGCCCGCGAGTACCGCCGTTAACGCCCACGGCGACTACACCGATGCCTGGGTGCGCGACAACGTGTACAGCATTCTCGCGGTTTGGGGTTTGGGTTTAGCTTACCGCAAAATTGATGGCGATCAGGGCAGAACATTTGAACTCGAACACAGCACAGTCAAACTAATGCGCGGCTTGCTGTTTGCGATGATGCAGCAATCGAGCAAAGTAGAACATTTTAAAAATACTCAGTCGCCGCTAGATGCCCTGCACGCTAAATACAATACTCAAACTGGAAGTATTGTTGTCGGTGATGACCAGTGGGGACATTTACAGTTAGACGCTACATCTATATTCTTATTAATTCTTGCTCAAATGACGGCTTCCGGGCTGCACGTAATTTTTACAATTGATGAAGTCAATTTCGTGCAAAATTTAGTTTACTACATCGGTAGAGCCTACCGCACGCCGGATTACGGAATTTGGGAAAGAGGCCATAAAATTAATCGCGGCAATGCAGAATTGAACGCCAGTTCAGTTGGCATGGCAAAAGCAGCGCTGGAAGCAATAAATGGGTTGGATTTGTTCGGGATTAAAGGTTCTCAAGCGTCAGTTATTCACGTTTTGCCAGACGAAATTGCCAGAAGTCGCATAACTTTGGAATCGCTTTTGCCTCGCGAATCTAGTTCAAAAGAAGTAGATGCCGCTTTATTGAGCGTGATTAGTTTTCCGGCTTTTGCTGTGGAAGACCGAGAATTAATAGAACGGACTCGCAATAAGATTATTGACAAATTGCAAGGAAATTACGGCTGCAAGCGGTTTCTGCGGGACGGACACCAAACAGTGTTGGAAGATGCCGATCGCCTGCACTACGAACCCACAGAATTAAGGCAGTTCGAGCACATTGAATGCGAGTGGCCGCTATTTTTCACTTATTTATTGTTGGACGGCATATTTCAGGGAAATCAAGCCCAAGTGCAAGAGTACCAGCAGCGTTTGGAATCTTTAGCAGTCGATCGCTCTGGTTTGCCGCTACTACCCGAATTGTACTACGTCCCCGCCGAAAATATTGAAGCAGAAAAGCTAAATCCCAGCAGCCAGCAGCGCTTACCCAATGAAAATATTCCCCTCGTTTGGGCGCAAAGTTTGTATTTTCTCGGTCAATTGCTAAATGAAGGATTAATCGCAGTTGGCGATATCGACCCACTGGGAAGGCACCTGTCAGTGGGCCAGCACAGAGAACCTTTAGTGCAAATTGCACTGTTAGCTGAAGACGAAGACTTGCAAGCAGAATTAGCCGCTAACGGCATTGCCGCACAAACTCCAAAACAGGTAGAACCAATTCAAGTCCGCCAGACTAAAGAATTATCAGCTATTTACACGCAAATTGGACGAAACGACCAATTAGGCTTAACCGGTCGCCCCGTGCGCCGTCTGCGGAGTTTAACAACTTCTCGGGTGTTTAAAATTCGCGAAGAGGCGATCGTATTTCTTCCCTCATTTTTGAACAGACAAGAGTTTTACTTAACTTTAGATTACCATTTTTTAGTAGCTCAAATCAAGAGCGAAATAGCTCACATTCACAGCCACTGGTATCAGTTGGGACGCCCTACGGTAACGCTGATGCTGACTCACACGATGCTGGAAACCGGCCGGGAAGCGTTGTTAGAATTAATGAAGGAATTCCGGGATGGACACTGTAACAAAACGCCAGTTAAACTCGGAAATCTTAAGCAGTTAATGCTGACCGCTGGCACCGAAAGAATTGATTTCATGCACGATTTTGAATTTACCGAATCTCCGGTGACAGGTGCAGTAGAAACGCGCAGCTATCTAACTTACAATCCTGAAAAAACTTGGCCTTTGGGTCACACGCAAGAATTTAAATTAGAGTGCGAAACTAATACTCAATTCTTGCTAACTAGCCTGCGCGATTCAGAAAACTTGTACGAACACATTGAGTTGCTGCACACGTTAGTTCGCCTTAAGGGATTAAATTTTGATACAGGATTTGGAGGGGCGGAACAAACAGTTAAAGTTGTGGATTTGGTCAACGAAGTTTATACAAAAGCTGGAGAAAGTTCGCAATCAAAAATCCAATGGGCAGTCATCCGCCATGCCGCAGGTTTGCTGGACAAGGTTGATATCAGCTTGTCCGATGCGGTGACAGACATTTTGGTGCGGCAAAAACAGATTGCTGTGGGGAAAGCCTACAGCGAAGATTCGATAATTTCGCGACCCGGATCTTACACGGAAGTGATGGACAAAATTCGCCAATTCTGCGGAGAAGACATTCGCGATCGAGTTTTAACTCAAGAAATTCTCATCTACCTCGGCCTGCTAATTAAAGCCGAACCGCAGTTATTTAAAGGTTTGCTGACACTGAGAGTTAGCTACTTTATTTTGCTGCTGACTAGCGAGTTTGCTCGCGAATTGGGAGTTACCCAAAATGAAGCTTACGAACATTTAATGCAACTAAGTCCCTTTGAAATCAAAAATCGCCTGCGCCAAGTGTTGACAGAATACGAGGAAATGAATCAAATTCTCAAACAGCAAGAATCCCTGCGTGTCAAACAGCCGGAAAAAGATATTGAATGGGTAGTAGTGCCAGTTTCTGAAGAACCAACCATGCCTGGGGGAGGATGGCGCCGGAAACGGCAAATGGAAGGTACTGTCAATCGCGTACCGAAGGATTTTTATCCGAGTGTTTGGGGACTGCTGCGGCACTGCAAAGGCTTGATAATTGGCGACAAATTAGAGCGGCGCAATCGGTTAGATAGCCATATCATTTTATCGGAAATGACGCCAGGTGAAAAGAATTTTGCGCTACAAATTGAGCATTTGTTGAATAAAATTGTCGCACCGGAATATCGACAAGTCAATATTGAGGCGCTGATGGAGTTGGCGGCGATCGCCCAGCGTAACCCAGATTTGCAAGTAGAAGAATACATCGTTTTAGATGTATTAGTCGGTCACGCGGTGCGGCTAAATTGGCAAGGAAAACACCCGGAAAGAGCCGATAAATACGACGAAGATAAAGCGGCGGCTTGGCAAGCTTTTTACAATACTTCGCCTTACGTTTGCGCGAGTCACGTACTCGATGCT
This sequence comes from Microcoleus sp. S13_C3, assembly GCF_036700905.1. Lineage (NCBI taxonomy): Bacteria > Bacillati > Cyanobacteriota > Cyanophyceae > Oscillatoriales > Microcoleaceae > Microcoleus > Microcoleus sp. S13_C3. The sequence continues at coordinate 72,683 of NZ_JAUBPT010000010.1, forward strand.
TTCCGATTCTTGACGAAGTTTGGTTAGATCATTCGGCGGTTGAAACCGCAACTACACAAACGAAGTCCGCCTACGCGGACTAAGAAATAAGGGAGTAAGCTTGATTTTGTCTCACAGTTTTGTCACAAGTCTAGTCAACAGAATGTTTGCAGTAAAATAATGTCAGCTATTAGCTCAACTACCCGCGTCATAATCAAAGCATACTTAGAAGTTTTCATCGAAAATCTTGTCAATGAATACAGAGGACGGCTAATACCGAAACTTGATATTCCAGCAGCATATTTATCATGCAAATCCTCTAAAGGTCAACTGAAACCGTTTCAGGCTGCTATTATGCCCTCAGAATTGCTACGGATTAACGAGTTTGAAAGAGGTTTCAGCAGCAGCTTGGGGACAACATATGAAGAATGTGCAAAACTCATTGCTTTGGAACATCACCAAGAAGCAAGCAGAAGCTATGAAATTTCTGGCGAAGTTAGCATAGAGGCTATTAATGAAATTGAGCGTCAGATAGCACTATTTGAGCAGTCAGCAGACAAAAATGCAAATAAACCTGCTTTTGAAGAAATGATAGAAGCTGTTCTTGAGGCTCAAACAACTAACCATTTAGTTAGGCGATCCGTCAAAGCAGATTTGTACGTGCTATCCCGTGACGGGAGGAAATTTTTCTTTGAAATTAAAGGGTCAAAACCCAACAAAGGACAATGTTTGGAGGTAATTCAACGACTGCTGAGATATCATTTACTGTGCGGACTGTCTCGGCCCGAGGCTCAATCTTATTATGCTATGGCTTACAATCCTTACGGGCCAAATCGTTCAGATTATAAATGGTCAGTGGCAAGGAAGTACACGCCTTTTGAACAAGCTGTCATTATGGGACATGAGTTTTGGAATATTATAGGGGGAGAGACTGCTTACGAAGAACTTTTGGATATATATCAAGAAGTCGGGCGGGAGAAGGGTAAATATATGCTTGATGCTCTTGCTTTTGGATTTTAGTAAAGTATGAGTTTCTTCAGCTTTCTCTTTTCAGTTAACTAATATTTAAAATAGAGTTGAGGAGAAATAAAAGTGTCAGAGCAACTTCATGAATTATTAGCATTTGTTTTAGAAAAAGAAGTAGGACTGCCGGCCAGAAAGTCTCGCTCTTTCGCCGGTCATTTTGCGGAGTTAGAAGAATTTTTTAACTTACAAGCAGAAACACTCAGAAACGGCATCAGCAGCATATCGGGCAAAAGAGCCCTGAGATTTACTCCCGATGAGATTGAACGCATTTTAGCATTTATATCTTCAGGCCAACTGTCGCTGCAACTTACTATGGCTGAAAATTTTTTAGCCAGCATTTGTCGAGATTTTACTGGGCGACAGCTAGTTATGGTTGAAAATCTGACTTTAGGGAAAATTCATCCCAACCCATTTTTAATTAGGGCGTTAAATCTGGACACTCCCGAAGAAGTTGTCAGGCTCAATGTTTATATGACTGCTACTAGGTATATTGTCACTTCAATGGGATTGTTTATTCAAAAACTATTGATATCTTGCTCTGAAAGTGCAGAAATTCCACCGGAAGAGTCTGGATGGGACGCAATTAAAACTACCAGTGATGGCGAGAAATGCTGGATACAGGTAAAAAGTGGCCCGAATGATATGGATAAAGACCAGATAGTATATTGGGCTGCCAAAATTGAGGAAAAAATGCAGGAGGGCGATCGCGCTTATATTGGTATAGCTTACGGCAAAAGAACTAATAAAACTGTAACACTTGGTTTACTGAAGCAAATTTTGCCAAATTCGGAAATGATAACTTTAATAGGTCGAGAACTGTGGGATTTTGTCAGTGAAGATACTCGCTATACTGTGAATCTGTTTGAAGTGTTGCGTCAGTCAGCTAGTCAAGTTTTAGCGCAAAGTTCTATTGATGAAGCTATAGAAAGGTGTAGCGATCGAATCATCGCTGAATTTATCGGAAAGTACGGCGAGGGAAGTCAAGGTGTCTTTAACTATATAGCAGATATATTTTGATTTACAGGTTCGTAGTAGCGCCCAAACGCTACTACAAACCCCATACTACAAAACTCCTTTAGAACTCGGAATCCGACTGGCGCGCCGCGGGTCGATTTCTACCGCCATCCGCAGAGCTCGCGCAAATGCCTTAAACGCCGCTTCTACAATGTGATGAGAATTCCCGCCCTGCAACTGTCGAATGTGCAGTGTCATCTGAGTGTGGTTCACCACTGCCGAAAAAAACTCTCTCACTAATTCGGTATCGTAAGTGCCGATCCGCTGGTTGGGAATTTCCAAGCTGTAACTTAAGTGAGGCCGTCCCGAAAAGTCTAGCACTACTTCAATTAAAGCTTCATCCAAAGGTGCGATGAAATGTCCGAAGCGAGAAATGCCCGATCGATCCCCCACAGCTTTTGCTAGCGCTTGGCCCAAGGTAATTCCCACATCTTCGTTCGTGTGGTGGTCGTCAATCTCCAAATCCCCGATCGCCTGCACGTCCAAATCGATCAATCCGTGAGAAGCAATCTGGTGCAACATATGGTCTAAAAACGGAATCCCCGTAGACGCCTTGCAAGTTCCCACACCGTCGAGATTGAGGCTGGCCGTGACATCCGTTTCCAGTGTCGTGCGTTTCACCAAGGCGGCCCTAGCTGGTTGAACTGAATTTGCAGGAGGAAGAGAAGGGCGATCGATTATCTCCATAATTCGCAATGGGTCATTCATTAGTTATTGATAATTAGTAATTGAAGATTACAGCTTGATAAGCGCTAATTTTCAAGTGTTTAGTTAAGAGAATTATGCAAAACTCAAAACTATCGAAAGGGGCGGCTTTTGCATAAAACTTACTTGTTAAAGTAAAAGTTTATTGTCTAAACCCGCCCCTACATAACTCAAAACTCTCGACTACCGTTACATTCCCATGATTTCGTAACCGGCATCGACATACAAAACTTGACCCGTAATCCCGCTAGCGAGATTGCTGCACAGAAAAGCCGCAGCATTTCCCACTTCCTGCTGAGTCACCGTCCGCCGCAGCGGGGCAACTTCCTCAACGTGGTGGATCATGTCCAGAATACCGCCAACTGCTGACGAAGCCAGAGTCCGAATCGGGCCAGAAGAAATCGCATTTACCCGAATATTTAACGGGCCGAGTTCAGCAGCCAGATAGCGAACATTCATTTCCAAAGCCGCCTTAGCAATTCCCATCACATTATAGTTAGGAACTACCCGGACGCCGCCCAAATAAGTCAGGGTCACAATACTGCCACCCTCGGCCATCAGCGGTTTAGCAGCAGCACAAAGCCGCACCAGCGAGTAAGCGCTAATATCCAAAGCATTGGAGAAACCTTGGCGCGAAGTGTTGGTGAAATCTCCCGAAAGTTCGTCCTTGCCAGCAAAAGCCAGACAGTGGATCAGGACATCTAACTTGCCCCACTTGTCGGCGATGGTTTTAAAAGTAGACTCAATTTCGCTCTCGTCTTGGACATTGCAGGGCAAATACAGACTGGGATTGAGCGGTTCCACCAGTTCAGCGACTTTACGCTCGTGCTTGCCTTTCTCGTCCTTCAAATAAGTTATGCCGAGGTTGGCCCCAGCTTTGTGGAGCTGCTGAGCGATGCCCCAGGCGATCGAGCGATTGTTGGCAATGCCCGTAACAAGAGCATTTTTTCCGGTCAAATCTATCATCTGTATTTCTTCTAGAAGCAACTAGCACCGTTCTCATTCGCTCTATGCGACAACCCCGCCAGTTTAGACACAACTGATTCAGATTTAACTGATTGAGACACAATTGAGACACAATTGAGACACAATTGATATTAATTTTGCTGTGGAGCTACATGGGGGGGAATTGAAAAAGTTAAGAGAAGGGCTAGATTTAATCATACAGCGTGTGTTTACCTTAATATTAGATGGAAGTAACCGAATCCTTGCATATTGGAGGTTGGGAAGTATATTTACTCAATAAGGTTAATCCGCAAGTTATAAAGTATTGATTAGTACAAAGGATCTAGTCGTGACGCATGATAGACCGCTAGCAGCCGTGTTCCGCCAAATCAGCGGCGGGGCGTTTCCACCCATTGTGGAAACCTTTGAACGGGGCAAGACAATTTTTTTCCCTGGAGACCCGGCTGAGCGCGTCTACGTTCTCATTAGAGGTGCTGTGAAGCTCTCCAGGGTGTACGAAGCAGGTGAAGAAATTACAGTCGCCCTCCTGCGCGAAAATAGCGTATTTGGGGTGCTGTCTCTGATTACGGGACACCGATCGGACAGGTTTTACCACGCGGTAGCCTTTACGCCGGTGGAATTGATCTCGCTGCCGATCGAACAAGTCGAGAAAGCGCTCAAGGAAGACCCCGAACTGTCGATGGTGATGCTGCGGGGACTGTCGTCTCGGATTTTGCAAACCGAGATGATGATCGAAACGCTGGCCCACCGAGATATGGGTTCGAGACTCGTCAGCTTTTTGCTGATTCTGTGCCGGGATTTTGGCGTGCCCGGTACAGAGGGGATTACGATAGATTTGAAGCTGTCCCACCAGGCGATCGCCGAAGCGATCGGCTCGACACGGGTAACTGTGACTCGTTTGCTCGGGGATCTCAGACAAGAAACCATGATCTCGATCCATAAGAAAAAGATCACAGTCCACAACCCGGTGGCCCTAAGCCAGCAATTCACTTGATGCCGAGAAAGTATAGGATTTTGGATTTTGGATTTTAGATTCAATCCAAAATCCAAAATCCAAAACCTAAAATCGGAATGACTGCTGGATACATCCTGGTATTTGTAATTTTAGTGTTGGGGGGTGTGATCGCCACTGTCAGCGATCGCCTTGGGACGAAAGTCGGCAAGGCAAGATTGAGTTTGTTCAAACTTCGCCCCCGCGATACTGCGGTTGTTGTGACAGTGATGGCCGGCAGCATCCTGTCAGCAATTACTCTGGGCATTTTGTTTGCTACTAGCAAGCCGCTGCGAACGGGAGTTTTTAGAATAGACGAGATTCAAAAAAGGCTCAACAACGCCCGCAGAGAAATCAACCAAGCCACTGAAGAAAAAAATCGAGTTGAAACTGAATTAGCTCAAGCCAGAGCCGCTCAAGCGCAAGCTAGAGCCAATTTGGAGCAAATTAATCAATCCCTCCAAGCAGCTAATGCCGAGCAAGCTCGGACGCAAACAAAATTAAACTCGCTGCGGGCCCAGCTCAACAGCGTGCAAGCAGCCAAGTCTAAAACTGAAGAGCAGTTAAGTCAGGTAGAAGCGGCTAAATCTAAGACAGAAGAACAGCTCAGCAGTGTGGAAGCAGCTAAATCCCGCACCGAAGAACAATTGAAACTGGTTGAAACGATCCGATCGACTACACAAGCTCAGCTCGATCGCACCGAGAACCAATTGAAAACAGTTTCTGCTCAAAAAACGACTTTAGGCTCGGAAATCGCTCAACTGCAAGAAGAGCGGCAACAGTTAATCGAGCAGCGAGAGCAGGTAAAAACTCAAATTGCCCAGCGCGATCGAGAAATTGCCCAACGCGATCGAGAAATTGTCGCTCGCAACGAACTAATTGCCCAGCGAGACAAGGAAATTGCCCAGCGGGTGCAAAATCTGGCCGAGCGCGATCGAATAATTGTCGAGCGCGACAAAGTAATTGCCGAGAGGGAAGCACTCCTAGAAACCTTGGCACAGCAACAAGCTCAACTCGAACAGCAACAAACTGTCTTGCAGCAACAAGTGCAAATTTTGGAACGCGACTTTCAGGCAATCCGCGAGGGTACAGTTGCCATCAGGCGCGGTCAAATTTTAGCTGCTGGCGTCGTTCGCATTATCGAACCCGGTATGGCAAGTGGCGCGATCGATCGGCTTTTGCAAGAAGCAAATAAAACCACCGTCGGACTGATGCAGCCGGAAAATACCAAGGTTAGGGACCAGGTTATTCAAATTACTAAAGCAGAAATCGATCAACTAATTAGTCAGATTAAAGACGGTCAAGACTACGTGGTGCGAATTGTTGCCGGCGCTAATTACCTGCGGGAAGAAAAGCTAATTAAGGTATTTGCAGAAGCAGAAATAAATCGAGTTGTGTTCCGCGCTGGAGATGTGATTGCAGGGGTTGCTGTCGATTCCGTGACTTTGACCGACGAACAGGTGCGGCAGCAGTTGCTGCAATTGATAGAAGCTTGTCAATTTCGCGCTCGCCTGATCGGTGTTGTCGGCGGTAGAGTCCAAGTGGCCGACAATCAGGTTGAAACTTTAGCTGGTTTTATCGAGCGGTTGCAGCAGTACGATAAACCGCTGGACGTTCAGGCGATCGCCGCAGATGTCACTTACATCGCCGGCCCGCTTAAAATAGATTTAGTTGCTCTTGAAAACGGAGTCGTTGTTTTTCGCACCGGACAACAGAATCAAGGCCAAGGAGACTTAAAACTTAAATAAACTCTGGAGCGATATATCGAATTTGAGCAAAAATTTTGGGCGATCGAAGCACAATTTTGCTTGACATTTTCGCAGGATTGACATATCATTAAATAATGGGAATCCGTGCCGCCATATATACACCAATCGTAGGGTGTGTCGCCACCAAAAATCTGGAAGCACCACCAACAATCTCACAGCGACGCACCATACCCAATTAGTAGGGTGTGTCGCCACCAAAAATCTGGAAGCACCACCAACAATCTCACAGCGACGCACCATACCCAATCGTAGGGTGTGTCGCCACCAAAAATCTGGAAGCACCACCAACAATCTCACAGCGACGCACCGCCTGCACAAGGGTCAAAGAAACCTGGTTTTTTCGATAAATCATAACGGGGAAGCAAAGATTGTGACAAAAACCCGGTTTCTGATTTGTGCGCGGGGGGTCAAAGAAACCGGGTTTTTTCGATAAATCAAAACGGGGTAGCAAAGATTGTGGCAAAAACCCGGTTTCTGATTTTAGGCATTATATGGCCGCAGGGATTCCCATGATGATATAATATGTCAATCCTGCAAAAAAGTCAAGTAAAATAAGTACGATCGCCCGCAAAGATTTTGAGACATTCAGAAATGCAAGTATCAGATTAGATATAGGTTGGCGATGGATTTCCTCGGCCACAACAGCGCAACTACAAACTTATTAACTCAGAACTAATAAATATGATTTTAGGTTTCGATCCCGGTAAAGACAAGTGCGGCATCGCCGTGATGGGTAGAGATAAGAACGTCTGCTACCATCAAGTTGTGCTGTCTGACGAAGCAATATCTAAAATTCAATCACTGTGCAAACAGTTTTCGATTGAGTTATTGGTACTCGGAGATCAAACGACTTCCAAAAGTTGGAAACAAAAACTGACGCAGAGTTTGTCGCCGGAGATCGAAATTGTTCGGGTTGACGAGAGGTTCAGCAGTTTGGAAGCCAAGGAACGCTACTGGGAAATGTACCCTCCGGCGGGACTTTCTCGCTTGATTCCCCAGTCAATGCGGACGCCGCCGAGACCGGTGGACGATATTGTGGCGATCGTCCTGATTGAAAGATATTTGAACAAACAGTTGACAGTTGACAGTTGACAGCGAGGTTTTCAAGCAAGTTCTAAAAACTTTGGGTTTCGTGGGAAATCCTATTTTTTACTGGATCAGTTAAATCTAGCTAATCTTGTTGAACCATCCACACCAAGAATCCTAAAATGGTTTCCACCGGAAGCAGCGGATAATCGGTAAGGTCGATCGTCACTGTTGTTCCTGAAAGCTTGAGAAAACGCCATTGAGTGCCGCTGCTGATACAACCGTAAATAGTGGCGATCGGGTGTTCTGCTGCTTCGTTAAAGCGCTGTGCCGCTACCATTTCAGCAATACATTGACCGATACCTTCGTTCAGATCGGCTTTTTTTGCTTCCACAACTACGATCGCGGGTGCTTCTACGGTAAGCTGTTCGGGCGATCGGCTAATTAAAAAATCGACGTATCCGGTGAGTTCGCAACTGGGGTCAACATTGAATTCCCGTCCCGAAAATAAACTGATTTGGCGGTTCATCAAGCGCCGGACTTCTTGCAAAACTGGGTAGACAATGGCTTCCGATCTGGCTTTTTCTGAACCAACTGCGATCGTCCAAGGCAAATCTTCTAATTCGCTACTCAATCTCGGACTGGGATTAATTGATTCTACCTCCGGAAAAAACCGAGTTCCCTCCACGATAGTTAACTGAAAGTCTTTTTTAGCTCTAGTAATTGTGAATTGACTGTAAGGCATAATCCGATAGCTTTTTTGATAATACAGACTTTTATTCTTATAATTATGCCTAAATTTGAAAGAATCTGCAATTTGTTTGAGTTCAGCTAATAAAATGTACCCTGAATTAATCAGAGCGATCGTTCAATAACAGTGAGTGCTACTTAATGACAGCTTCGGTCAAAATTACCTTACCATTCTGCCGGACTTGTAGGCGTTGGGGGTTAATCGAGTAGATAATATTGCCGTTAGTCGCTTCATAACTTCCGTCATCACCTGCTGTTACTTGCATGACATTGATTTGGGTGCCATTTATTTTGCTGAGGCCGCGGTAAAAAATATCGCCTTCCGGGGTTCTGCAAATGTATATAGAAAAGTTTGGCGTTGCGAAAAATTGCACCATTTGATCCCTCGGACATCCCTCAACTTGAGCAATTTGCAGCGGTTGATTATTGCCCAAAGTGTTGGGTGCGGGTTGATTTAGTGCAGTTGCTTCTGCTGAGGCTGTCAAAAAGCCGTGAAGCGAAGCTATCCCGAAGGGAATCGCACTAATGCCTGCCATAACTAGAACTACTTCTTTAATGCCCTTAACTGTATCTTTATAAAACATCCTGTTACTCCTGGTTTTAACTATATAATTACATCTTAAGCGATGTTTGCTGGATATTAATAATATTTAATATCAGAGGTGAGAGGTGCAGGGAAAAGGGTACACCGTCGGTTTAAGTAAGGTGCCAACTGTGCACCCTACACCAGTGAAAATACATAAGTATGTCAATGCGATCGCAGGAAAGCAATCTCTTGTATTTATGACATTTTTAAGATTTTATGACTTGTTCACGCCGATCTGATAAACCGGGTTTCTTCATATATTTCTCGTTACTAAACCTTTGATTTTCGTAGAAACCGGGAATAAGCGCCCCCATGTCGCGAACTGACTCTGTTATATCAATTCCGGTTGCATTGGAATGATTAAACCGCAGAGAACGCAGAGAACGCAGAGTCAATCGATTTTAGATTTTAGATTTTAGATTTTAGATTAAAGAATTGACCCCACGGATAAATTCGGGGGCTTGTTTATCGCATACAGGTTTTTTATTTCTCCGTCCTGAGTCTGCGAAGGAATGAATCACGTGGCGGGTATCCTGGATGCTTTCGGTCAGAGAACAGAGAGATGAATACAGGACGATGAAGGGCGGATTTGATATTACACGGTAATGTTTATTTACGCTTAGCTATTTATTGAATAATAAAAAGGGAAACAGAAAACACATTTTTTCTTCCATTTCCCCTTTTTTCAAGGACGGTCGTCCTGACTGCGAACCTGGTAATTAATTAACTGCTGCCAACTGTTTGTCTTTGATTTCCACCGGCGCGGTTAATGCCTCTTCCAAATCCGCACAGCCGAGTTTTTCCTCCAAAATAGCCATCACTTCGCGACCGAAATCATTGGAATTACGCTGCCAAGCTTCTAAACAAATTTGCCCGAAAAACGAACCCAAAGGTTCGGGATTCCACAGCAACTTGCGCGCTGTCCAAGGCATCAAACTCATGGGATCGTAACCAGGTTGCAGAATATCCTTTTTAAAGGCGTATTCTTCCAAAATTGTGTGCGGCTGCAACCCGATAAAGAAAATAGCGGGTTCCACTTTATCGGCTCCAAAAATTCGCTCTAATTCTCGGTGATAAGCAATAGTTTGCCGGATGGTTTCAAAGGTTTCGTCAATGACGTTAAACGAGTAATTCACGGAAACCACATCGTTGTAACCGGCTGCTTTTAAATCGCGACAATTTTCCAAAACTACTCGCAAGTTGTAGCCCATCCGCATTTTGCGAACCAGTTCCTGGGAACCGCTGGTGATGCCGATTTCAAAGTAATTCATCCCCGTTTTTACCATCAAATCGCACAACTCTGGTGTGAGATTATCCGCACGGATGTAAGCGGCCCAGTGTATGTCGTCCATGCCGGCGGCGATGATTTTTTGCAATAATTCAACTGCATCATCGATGAATTTGCGTGCTGGGATAAATTGAGCGTCGGTAAACCAGAAATTGCGGATACCTCGATCGTACAATTGCCGAATCTCCGCCACCACCTCATCCGCCGGATTGATCCGCACTTGTTTTCCTTCAATCACCGTATAGATGCAGTAACAGCAATTGTGAGGACAGCCGCGCTTGGTTTGCACTCCGACGTAGAAGTCCATATCCTGTAGATAATAGGAAAATTCCGGCCAAATCGTTTCGATGTAGTTATAGTCGCAAGCAGTTTTCTCGATGTTGGCTGGCTTTTCGTGAATTAGCTTCGCGCGCGGCACAGTTTCTCCCACCACATAACATCTTTCCTCGGCCAAATCTTCGCCCTTAATCAACTTCTCCAGCAAAGCTTCGCCTTCCCCCACCGAAACCACAGTTCCCGTGGGCAAACTGCGACCCAACTGCTCGTAAAAGACGCTCACAGCACCGCCTCCGACCACTGCACGAGCTTCGGGGCGGTATTTCCGGGCCCGCTTCAATCCGCGCTTAATCAGTCCCAAATTGCGCCAGAGTTCGGTGTAGTAAGACGCGGCTAAACGCAGTCCTCCGAGTGCTCCCCGGAATTTGATCAGCGGATTTTTGGCGTAGTAAAACTCGAAGGCATTTTGCAGCGGATTGCCGCCCCTGCCGCCCACGGGCGCGTAAATTTGAATGTCCCGCCAAGAGAAAACCAGCAGCGTCGGCTTAAACTCGTCTATGCTGGCATCCAAAGCTTTAGCGAAATCCAGGGGGGGCACCGCGCCTAAATCGAAAATGCGTTGTTCGACATCGGGAAACAGCTTGTGTACGTGATCCGAAAGATAGACAACTCCGATCGGGAAAATAGGATTGCAAGGGAGGCGAACGTACAGGACTCGGTTTTCTCGGTTTTCCATGATTGCCATATCCTAAAGTGGAACTTTTTCAGCTATGTTAATATTCTTTTAATATAACTTTACAATATGTCTAATTTTCGCAATTTGACATTAAATATTCTTAAATTTTTTTAAACTGGCTAAAAGCCGAGCTTGTTGGTGTCGATCGGCGAGAGCAGCAGAAAAAAGCTAATTTTTAAGTCAATACAGCGTATTTTTAATGAAAATCCCCGCTAGGAGTCAAAAAGCAGATATTTATCCGGTTAGATTTTAATTTAAGTACGATCGGTCTCTCATGTATTAGGGAGTTGGTAGTCGGCTTTACAGTAGGCGGGATCGCCTAGTGTTAGCCTGAGAAGATAACTAAAACTTTTAGGCAAGGCTCCCTCAGCAGTTATGGCTCAAATTCTTGACCCCGTACCCTCAGACACCGACAGCAAGATTCTGTGCTGCTACGTCAACGCCACCAGTCAGATTCAGATTGCTCGCATCGCCAACATTCCTAACTGGTACTTTGAACGAGTAGTTTTTCCCGGACAGCGCTTAGTGTTTGAAGCGATGCCCGCTGCAGCATTGGAAATTCACACCGGGATGATGGCCAGTGCAATTTTGTCGGATAAAATTCCTTGCGATCGCTTGCAGATTAACGAAGGCCCCTATTCAAACGTCAATCCTAGCAGATCGCGAGAGGCTGTTCAGGGCGATCGAACAATCATGGCCGGCCGCCCCAAATCCCGAGAAATCTCAGAACCTTTGACTGTACCGGCACTAACCGCCGTCGATTAATCGAAGTTGTGAGTTTTGAGTTATACATTGTCAGTTAATTGATAACTCTGCGCTCAAAATTCCAACTTCTGCAAAGCGGTAAAAACTCAACACTTAAGAATCAAAGTTTGTGAAATGAATTTTAGATCAAAACTCCTGATATCAAATCCGTTAGCATCGGAATAGTAAATCCGAGTTCACTGTTCACTGTTCACTGTTCACTGTTCACTGTTCACTGTTCACTGTCAACAGTCAACAGTCAACCGTCAACAGTGAACATCATTCCGGTGTAACCGGAAATGATATGACTGCAAATATTGTCCGGTTTTTCGTATTTCCCTGAGTTTGCTTGGCTGCCTCGACAACTGTGCAAAAATATCATTAAACAGCTTCTCGACTTTCAGCCATGTCAGCACAACCTCTTGCCTCTTCCCCGTCTTCGGCCCCAGTATTTGAGCCGGCGGTATTCCGGCTTTCTCCCCTGATTAGAATCACGCTGTTGAGTTTGTACACAGCCCTGACAATTCCCTTGCCCTTTTTGTCGGAAGTAACGAAAGCAGCCGTTCCTCCCGCCGCACTCTGGGCAGGAATTGTTGTCGGCGCTGTGGGCCTGTACGGCGTGCTCAGTGAAAGGGTAATTTTGAGCGAGGAAGGGATTGAAGTCACATATCCCAACTGGTTTCCGCGTTTTTTTCGCAAGGGTTGGTCGTTACCTTGGACTGAGGTAAAAGCTCTCAAACCTCGATCGACTGGTCAAGGAGGTTTAGTTTACTATTTTTTGAGTCATTCGGGTGAAGGTTATTTGTTGCCAATGCGAGTGGCTGGATTTGGTAAATTAGTCGGTTTGGTGGAAGCAAAAACAGGTATTGATACTAGAGATGTCCGCCCTTTGTCGCAGCCTTGGATGTATCTTATTTTGCTGGGATGTACGCTGCTGCTGCTGTTGGTGGATGCGTGGACTATTGTCACGGCGATCGGGCTTAAAGGCAATCAGTAATATTATCTCCGGTACAACTGACATCTTGCAGCAATATCAATAAGAGGATTTTTCGTGGGGTCGGGCGGGTTTATAGAACCTATTTGCAAGC
>NZ_JAUBPT010000240.1:0-8360 GCF_036700905.1 Microcoleus sp. S13_C3
AGGAAAGAGGAAGAAGGAAGGAGCCAGAAGAAGGAAGGAGCCAGAAGAAGTATTTTTACAAATATGAGATGCTCCCGCCATAAGAAGAAAGAAATTCTGCAACGCATTTAACAGATATCTTGCACCATGCTCAATTAGCCGTAGGGGCGGGTTCGCCAACAGCCTTAAAGCTTGCAAATAGCTTCTATAAACCCGCCCGACCCCACGAAAAATCCTCTTATTGATATTGCTGCAAGATGTCAGATTTAACTGAGATGTTGCACCATTCTCAATAAGCTTTTTATGAACAGGCTTTTCGGCCTGTTCCACAAAAAAATTCACTCTTTGTGGAACAGGCCGAAAAGCCTGTTCTTGAGAATGGTGCAAGATGTGAGATTTAACAGATGTCAGGAAGAAGGGGGATTCCCGTCTGGTTAGCTAAGGAATGAAAAATAAATAAGTTGATGAATTATCGGTTATACTGAAAAAAGTGCGCTTATTGCAATTTTCACCCAAACAGAGATTAACTCACAACGGATTTTTCTACTCAACTACTCTAATTGGCGTTTAAACCCATGTCTTATTCTAATTCAATTGAGTCAGAAATGAAAAAATTTTATAAATCCTTATCAGAAAAGGATAAAAGAAGGTATGCAGCTATCGAAGCTCAAAAATTAGGATGGGGTGGAATTAGCTATGTAATGCAACTTTTGGGATGCAGTCGAAACACCATCGTCAAGGGAATAGAAGATTTAGAAAAAATGGACTCAGAGACACTCAATAGTTCCCGGGTCAGAAAGAAAGGAGGGGGAAGAAAAAGTATTCTGTTTACTCAAATCGGCATTGATGCAGCATTTTTAGAAGTTTTAAAAAATTACACGGCGGGAGACCCAATGAATGAATTAATCAAATGGACGAATTTGACACACAAAGAAATAGCTTCGGGACTACAAGCGGCAGGTCTTACCATTAGTCTCCCCTTAGTTGCTAAGTTATTAAAAAAGCATGGGTATGTGAAACGAAAAGCTCAAAAAAAACAAACAATAGGAATTAATAAAAATCGGGATGCTCAATTTAAAAACATTGCTAGACTTCATGCAGAGTATAGAGAAGCCAGCAATCCTATAATTAGTTTTGATACCAAAAAGAAAGAAGTTTTAGGAAATTTGTATCGTCCGGGAACTCTCTATACAAAGGAACCTGTCACTACTTTCGATCATGATTTTTGGAGTTTAGGTCACGGCAAAGTGATCCCACATGGAATTTATGATTCTCAACAAAACCGAGGATATATAACATTAGGAAATAGTAAAGATACCAGTGAATTCGCCTGTGAGTCTTTAAAAAATTGGTGGAATAATTATGGTAAAGCTGCCTACCCTAACGCTAATTCTATCTTGGCTATCCGGTGATGGGGGAGGTAGTAATAATGCTAATCATTATATTTTTAAAGAAGATTTGCAGAAATTAGTTAATGAAATAGGAATTGAGATCAGAATTGCTCATTACCCTCCTTATACATCTAAATATAATCCGATAGAACATCGACTTTTTCCTCATATTACCAGGGCTTGTCAAGGAGTAATTTTTACAAGTTTAGAATTAGTGAAAGTTCTAGTAGAAAAAACTCACACTAAAACGGGACTATCTGTAGCTGTAAATATCCTTAATAAAGTTTATCAAACTGGTCGAAAGGTGGCTGATAATTTAAAAAATACTATGCAAATTGTTTTTGACGAATATTTGCCCAAATGGAATTATCGAGCCGTACCCCAACCTGAGTAATTCATTAAGTTATTTATTTTTCATTCCTAAGAGGCCGATCGCACTAAAATGACTGTACAGTCGCACCCGCGCGCCACAGCTTCCGGGATATTCCCGTGAATCACCTGCTTCAGCAGCCCTTCACGGCTTGCTCCCAGGACGATCGCATCGCACTGATCGTTCTGAGCCAAATCAATTAAAGCATCAGAAACCGATGTAGCGCAAACCGAAGTCGCTATTATCGAACAGCTAACCCGGCGCTTGATAAACTCCGCCGCTTGCTTTAATTCTCCGCGATCGGGTTCTGCAACAGAAGGCTGATGAACCTGACACAATTTAATCTCCGGTACAGCACTCGCAGCTACCAAAGCAGGTAGCAGCCGCAAAGCCGCAGCTTGCTTGTAACTGCCGCGAATAGGTACCAACCAGCGGTGCAAACCCATCAGCGTGTGCAGTCCCAGTTCTGGCCCTGGAATGTCTGAATTCGGCGGGGAAAGTTCCGTCTCTGGAGTCGCTGATGAATCTGAGGATATGGCCAATGCGGGATTATCTGCGCCGTCAACTTTTTCCGGCTTTAACTCCCATTCAATAGACGTATATTTGCGCCCGCTGAAAGTGGGGGAAAACTCATTTTTATTGCGTGTTGCTAATAGTTTTTCGCTCCACTTCACCAAAATAACCTCGCAGCCTGCTTGCCGAATTACGGTATCCACCACATCGCCAAAAATGCGTCCTTTTGTGGAAAATTCGCCTTGCCAGCCCATCAAAATTGAATCGATATGTCGCTCCTTTATTGTCTCCAAAATCGCGTGAGGCACGTCGTGAGCTACCCGTATTTGGGTGTGTACCGGCAAGTTCCAATTGCGAATTATTCGCTCGGCTTGTTGTAGCAGGCGGCGGCTTTTGGTTGTCCGCACTGCGCTTTCTGAGGGGGAACTGTTGCGCGGTACTATGATGATTTGCAGGCATTCTAATTCGTAATTGCGATCGCGGGCAATCGCCGCCGCCAGCCGCAGCAAAGCGGGTGCTGTTTGGGGGTTGGAAAGCGGCACTAATAAGCGGCCGTTTCCGACTTGCGGAGCCCTGGTTTGATAGACAACATAGGAAGGTTCTGGATGCGGGCCCTGGGTTGTTTCTCCGCTGAGGCGATCGGATTCAACTCGGATAATGTCGCTGCGGGTAATAATTCCCACCAAACGCCGGCCTTCTACGACTGGTAAACGGCTGATATTGTAGTTGTTGAGCCTGTACAATACCTCGCTTAAAGTATCGCTTGCTTTGACTGCGATCGGCTGTACAGTCATAAATTCTTTAAGCAGCGAGTTGCCGGACAAATTGCGATCGCTGGCATTTGCCAAATCGGTTTGACTGACAATTCCGACTAATTTGCCATCTTCAACTACTGGAAATCCTCGGTGGTGCGATCGCGAAAAAGCCTGCATCACTTCATCGAAAGTCAGCAAACTCGAAAGAGTTTCAACTCGACGCTGCATCACGTCATCTGCGTGCAAGTCGCTCAAAGTATTGCTGGCAGCTTTTGCCTTTGTGAGTTGAATGCCGTTAAACTCCAAAAGGTGAGTGTACAGCGAGCCACTGTCTACCTTTTCTGCGACTAAATAAGCAACTACAGAACAGATCATCAAAGGCAGCACTAATTTGAAATCCGCCGTAATTTCAAAGACAATTACTACCGCAGTAATCGGCGCTCTAGTAACCGCGCAAAAAAACGCTCCCATTCCCGCCAAAGCGTAAGTTACCGGCAAACCGATACCCAGGACATCTGCCTGCACAATGCCCACCATGTGACCAAGTGCAGAACCCATAACGAGGGAAGGGGAAAACAATCCTCCCGGAGCTCCAGAAGCAGCGGAAATAATTGTCAGGAAAAAGTGAGCTATAAAAGCAATTAAACTCGTGATGCCGCTTGCTTCACCTGTCAGCAAAAACTCTCGCAAACCCGTATTGTTGCGAAAAGTTTCTGGGAGAAAAGCTATTACTGAACCGCAAATAATACCAGCTAGAGCAACTCGCACGGGCAAAGCTAATTTGAGCGATCGCCTGTTAAATTGCAAGCTAGCAATAATCCCTTTCGTGAACAAAGCTCCCAGCAATCCCGCTAAAATTCCTAGCACTATGTAGAAGGGAATTTCCTGAGCCTCAAAACTACTTGGGTACTCGCGAAGATTCAAATTTAAACTATCGCCGCCCAAAAGCTGCGAGACAACTGCACCGATAAATGAAGCGATAATTGCAGTCCCTAAAGTCAATCCCGAAACGTCGTGCAGCAATTCTTCAACTACAAACAAAACTCCTGCAATGGGAGCGTTAAAACCAGCAGCCAATCCGGCAGCAGCACCGCAAGCAATCAATTGTCGGCGGTAGTCTGGGGAAGTAGGCATCAAGTGACCTATCCAGCCTGCCAAAGATGCTCCTATTTGCACAGTCGGGCCTTGCCTTCCTAAAGTTAAACCGGAACCAACTGCTAAAATAGTCGTCAGAAGTTTGGCGACAGCTACTCGCAAATCTAAGGAAAGATTGACTCCGCCGAGAGCAGCTTTGACGTGAGGAATACCGCTGCCGGCAGTTTCCGGAGCAAAACGCTCAACCAAGAAACCTGTCAGCAACCCGCCGCATAAACCGACACTGGGCAGTAATATCCAAGCTGGGATTAATGTCGAGGTAGCAACTCGCCAACTGCCCAGCCATCCGACTCCTGACTTTAGCAAAACCCCAGCGAGTCCTGAAATTAAACCGATCAGACAAGCTTCAAAAATGGCTAGGCGTTTTGGTCGTAAAAAAAGTTGAGATTTGATGACCCTGGAAGGTTCCCTAAATTGTTTAGGGATAGTTATGTACGGCATAAATAGCGTAGATGGCCTGAGAATTGTCTGCTCGATCGCACTTTAGCAAGAAAATTGTTAGCTTTGGCAAAAAATAACTAATTTTTAACCCGATGTTCACGCAGATTAACGCGGATTAATTCTATATGTTTATAGAACCCATTTGGCAAATTCAATTTCTATTACACAACAACGCTTAAAAGTCAACCCTCAACCACCCTCATCGCCAAAGATCCGACTTTTCCGACTGGAAGATCCGACTTTTCCGACTTCTACAAACAGCCACCGGCAGAAATAATAGAGATAGCGAAAGTCAAGCCGCGATCGCTTGGGTTCTATATGCAGTTGGATATTTGTGAACTGTAACAGGTATTTTTTATTTCCTGGGAATTAGTTGAGCGATCGCAACCAATCTATAATAAAATCTATCTCAGGGCAGATGCTGATATGAATCGCGCTCGTAAGTGAACAGGTGCGATCGCTCTCTCCCGCTAGCAAAGTGCTTTCACAACCAGTGCAGTTTCTATTGTCGGCCAAGGCGCAATTACGCCTTGGCAAATCGAAACTCGCGGGTGACCAATCACTCTGTGTCAATATCCCTTGGGAACTTGCACCCCAGAATCAAGCAGCAACTTAGAAAATAGGAAAAATAACATGGCACCAACCTGGAAGTCCCAAGGCCCAAACCCCATCAACGCTCTAGCAGCAAAAGAAATTCAGTCTATGGGGGGCGTTAAAGTTGCAGTTACACACCCCACCGACCCCAATAAGTAGTAGGACACAATTAATTACACAAAAATTTGGGCTACAAGCCTTGTCTAGTAAAGAATCAGCAAAAAATCAGTGTGTAATTAATTCTGTCCAATTACTTATCATCTGGGTTGGTACTACCAACGGAGGCATTTGGAAAACCACCAACGCTACAGACCCCAATCCGACTTGGACAGCTAAAGCAGACGACGCCGACTCCCTATCAATCGGGGCATTAGCCATAGACCCCAACAACCCCAAGGTTCTCGTAGCAGGATTTGGCAACTTCAGTTCCTACTATGGCCGGGGCGGTGCATTGAATCGGTTGTTGCTGCGGAGTGCTGACGGCGGCGAGACTTGGACGGCTATCGAGGCCCCCACTCTCCAAGACAAAAACATCTCCGGCCTTGTGGTCAGCGGCAACACTATTATGGCTAGTGCCAGGGCCAGCAACGTCTACAGCGACGTCCCAGGCGGATTGTTTCGCCTTACCGACACGGGCAACAATAATTTCACTGTCGAGGAAGTGTCTGCTATCGCGAAGTCAAAATTGCCCAAGGGTGAATTTACAGACATAGATTACGTTCCAGGCAATACCTCAACCTTTTATACAGCTAATTTGAATGAGGGTATTTTCCGCAGCACCGACAGTGGGGCAACCTGGGAAAGCGTCAACACTGGCCTCACCGGATACGGGCCCGATACCTCCAACATTCAGATATCGGTTTCCAAGGCAGAGGGCAATCCTGTCTATGCTGGGTTAGTGGAAAAGAAAGGTGGTCGGGGTGGCACGCTCTCGGGCGTGTTTCGGTTAGATAAAGCTGCTGCGGGTACTACTTGGACACCGATGGGGCAACCGACCATTGTTGTACAAAAGAAGAAAGTGTCAACGACGAACCCAAGATATTACGAAACGGATGACAAGGGAAATATAGTTACAGAGCCAAAGAATGCTGGCGTCAACGAGGGAAATCAGGGGAACAGTCACTTTTCGATCGCAGGCGACCCCACAAATGCCAACGTTGTCTACATAGGCGGCGACAGCGGCGAAGGGCGACAGTTGCGAGGCGATGCTTTCCCACCGAAAGGTAGTAGCATCTGGACTAGCATGGTGCCGCCGGAGTCGCCCCAAAAGCCGGTAAAACAGCCACAAGACGATTCCCGCGGCAAGATTTTTGATGCCGACAACAATTTGATAGAGGTCGGTGACGGCGGAATTTACAAGCGTGTCTCTCCCAATTCGGCAGATGGAGCGTGGGTGCCTCTGATGGGCAGCGGGGCTAGCAGTTTGCGAAACACCGAATTCCACTCCATTGATTACGATGCTGTCAGCAACAAGATTGTTGGAGGGGCGCAGGACAACAGCGCTTCTTATGGAGATCTTGACAGCGATGTGGTGTGGAACGAAATAGCAAGAGGTGATGGCGGTAGAGTCCGCGTTGACGACTTAGACAAAGATTTCTCGCTGATCTATTTCGGCACCCAATCCTTGGGACAATTCAGCTATAGAAAGTTTGACAAAAATAACCCGAAGGTAGCTGGCGAGAGAAAAAGTCCCAAGCTTAAAGTTGAGGGAACCGAAAAAACTATTTACCAGTACGATTCAGGAATGCCGTTTGTAACTCCTCTGGAGGTGAATAAAGTTGAACCGGGGCGGTTGGTCATCGGTAGCGAAACCAAGGTCTATGAATCGATCAACAAAGGTGATACCGTAAAAGACTTGGGGAATGTCGGCGGGGAAGTAAGTGCGATCGCCTACGGCGGCAAATTAAAGGACGCTCTGGCTCCAGATGTCTTATACGTCGCCTCTAACACAAATCAAATCCGGCTTCGCAGCACTGTTGGCGGTGAGCTAACTCAACTCACTTTCCCTGGTAAAGACCAGATTAAAGATATTGTCCTGAACCCCAACAACTGGCAAGAAGCCTATGTGGTGGATACAAAAACAGTCTGGCGCACTAAAGACGCTGGGGCTAATTGGGAGCCCATTACAGGGGATTTAGTCACTAACAAGTTAATCCCCGGTCAGTTGGAGACAATTCAATATGTCTCAGGCGGTAAGGACGGACTCCTAGTCGGCGGCTTGGGCGGCGTTTACTACATCTCGTCTCCCGATACCGCGAGTACAAATGAAACTTGGCAAACTTTTGGCACAGCACTCCCCAAGAATGTGCGCGTCAGCGAGTTGCAATACAACTCCGAAAAAGATCTGCTGGTGGCGGGTACCCTAGGGCGGGGTGCGTGGACGGCGACTAATATCAGACCCGAATTTGGTGGCACGGCTGCAACACCGACTCCGACGGCGACTCCGACGGCGACTCCGACGGCAACTCCGACGGCGACTCCAACGGAGACTCCGACGGAGACTCCGACGGCGACTCCAACTAAGGCGGCGACGGAGACTGGGACGCCTAGTTTGTATGTCAGCAATGCCGAAGCGCCAGAAGATTTTGATAACTACCGATTCGGTCCGATAGATCCGGACGATACTACCAATGATGAAGTAGACGACAACGAAATCGAGCCACCAGGTTTAACATTTATCGTCACCCTGAACCCACCCAGTGCTACACCAGTTACGGTGCAAGTTGCTACCGCAGACGCTACTGCAAAGGCCGGAACTGACTACTTTGCTATCGAACCAACTACTTTAACTTTTGCTCCGGGAGAGACAGAGAAAGAAGTCACGGTCGATCTATTAAACGATAGTGCGATCGAGCCTGATAAGTTCCTGTTCCTGAATCTTAGCAATGCGAATGTGGCGATCGCAGATGCCCAAGGTAAAGGAATTATCTCAACTGATGTTGGCGAAGGCAACGACCAAATTATCGACGGCGAAGAATTTGATGACGAGCTTGTTGGCGATATTGGCAATGACACCCTCGACGGCGGCGATGGCAATGACACCCTCGACGGCGGTGCAGGCGATGACCCTCTGTATGGCGGCGATGGCAATGACACCCTCGACGGCGGCGATGGCAATGACACCCTCGACGGCGGCGCAGGCGATGACCCTCTGGATGGCGG
>NZ_JAUBPT010000241.1:0-8020 GCF_036700905.1 Microcoleus sp. S13_C3
CCTGAAGTTTGTTCGCCATATTCGATTTCCTCTACTTTTACCCTATATTTTAGTGTACCTTCATAGTGAATTGGTATTACCCTGGGTTTCTTGGTATATTTCTCGTGACTCGTCGCAAAACTCGTAGAAAGCGGGTGTCTAGCCGCCCCATGCGTAAGCCCTGCACTTTCACTGCAATAACGAGAGTGAAAATTTATATCTGCGCCAGGGATAACAGCGGAAATAAATAATCTGATAGCCGTTTTGTTGTATGGGTTGATTTAGAGGAACATCTAAGGGAAGTTGACCGAGATATTCGTGAGAATCTGTGGTGAGAATTGTGACATCAATGCCTTGGGAAGCGAGGGCCGCAGAAAGTCCGAGTACCATTTGACTTGGCCCGCCGTATACCAAGGAAATTGAGGGGATAATTTGGAGAATCCGCATCAGGGATAGTTATTTAAATCAACATACCAACATCTCCCATTACAAATTTAATTATCTGCAAAAGGTTGCCCGTCTAGCTGTTCAGCTTCCTCTCTCTTTGTTGCTGTAATTTGGGTATTGTGAGCCATTGTCTTGGAAAATTCATACATTTCACTGGCTTTGGCTTCTGCGGCTTTCACAATTTCAAGGATTTCCAGGAGTTGGCTTTCATCTGGTAATTTTTTCATTGCAATGCTTCTAATCTCTCAACTACTTTGTCTATCATACTTCTCGATTCTGGAGCCATCTTTAGCAAGGCTGCTAAATAATCTCCTGCTTTTTGAACATCTTCATCGGGCACACCAGCCATTAATACATTGCCCACCATGTGCTCTGCTTGTAAGCGAACACCTGCTACGCAGAATTGAAAATTACTGATCAAAGAAAAGTATTGCATCAGTATTTCATTTTGCGGAAAAAGAGACATGGCTCTTCTAAGTGCAAAAAGTCCCAACGTTGCTTGGCGCTCGCTATCGTCTAGTACCTGGTAGAGCTCGTCAACCAAAGAGCGTATCTCGGAAGGAATAGACATTTACCAAAGTTTTTATTTAACACTTGCATTATAGCTAAAAGTTACAACAATTCTTTGTAGAATTCCAACAACTGCTCAGCTAAAGCTTTATTGGTATAATTGCTCATCGCTCTATGATAACCCCGATCGCCCAAATCTGTCGCCAAATCCTGCCCCTCCATCAATTTCTGCAAACACTCTCGCAAAACCCCTGCATTTCCTTCTGGGAATAATAACCCCGCATCGCCGATGACGTGGGGAATTTCCCCGCAGTCGGAACCAATAACCGGAATGTGACAGGCCATCGCTTCAATTAAAACGTGACCGAATTGTTCTTTCCAGCCCACAGTGGTCAAAGTTTTGAATTTATAGCTGGTTTGCGAAGGCAATACCAAACAGTTCATTAAGTTAATGTAGGGGGGAATTTCTTCGTGGGAAACGCTTTCTACCCAGATTATTCGGTCGCTGATTCCCCATTCAATACATTTCTCGGCGAGGTGCGTCCGCAATTTTCCTTGTCCTACTAACAGCCACTGCCAAGAGATTTTTTTCAACCCTGCCAAAGCTTCAGCTAAAGTCAACAATCCTTTTTCTTCGACAAATCGCCCTACAAATCCTACCACAAAATCGGTCGGTTTAATGCCGAACCGACGCGATAAATCAGCGTCTTTACCAGTGGGGCGAAACAAAGCTTCATCTACTCCGAGTTGTGGCATTACTTTTACCGCACCTTGATAGCCCCGCTGCCGCAAAATTTTAGCTCCATCTAGGTTGCCTGCAATAATTCCGTCGGTGTGCTGAAGATTGTAATTTTCTAAGACTGAAACCGGCCAATTCAATTGATAAGGCAAATTCCACCAAGTAAATAATATATTTTTGGCTTGCAGTTTGAGCAGTTTGTTTAGTAGAATCAACTGAGCGCAAGCAATAGATTTTGACCCTTGTTCAACTTGAATTATCTGCGGTTTAATTTTTTGCAGAACTTCAATTAAATCTATACCAAAAGTTAGTAACCCTTGATTGTTTTGACTAAAGTTGGAGACTGGGACTACTTTAAATGAGCCTTTTTCATAAAATTGCGTTTCTATAATTTTATTTTGTACGCCTCCCGGTTTCCAACGCTGCGGCACTACAACTGTTACTTCAATATCGGGTTCTAGGTTGGCTAATATCTTGAATTTTTCCCGATTAATGTCCACAATATAGGTGTGACTAGCCACGAGAATTCTCATTTATTGGGAATGGGGAATGGGGCATGGGGAATGGGGCATGGGGCATGGGGCATTGGGCATGGGGCATGGGGAATGGGGCATGGGGCATGGGGCATTGGGAATTGGGAATTGGGAATTATTGAGCGTTAATCTTGTCTTGATGGGTGTAAGTTTGTCCATCATTCCACAGAGATTGAATTAGGGTATTTATAGCACTGAGAAAACCCAGGATATAAAAAGCAAATCTAGTTATAATTTTAATGGGCGAGGCGCTTTTATAACAAGGTGGATTTCCCAAAACGTGGCAGTCAAACAGTTTGGCAAAAAATCGCAGGCATTGAAAGGCTGTTAAATTTTTCAATCCCATGAGGAAATGGTTGTGATAAAATGTGACTTGATACTCGATCGATCGCGTGCTGACATCGTGACATCCGCCGCTTTCTTCCCCCAAGTGAACTAAACACGCATTGGGATCGTACCAAATTTTCATGCCAGTCGATCGCAATCTCAAACAAAAATCCGACTCCTCCCGCACCGCACTCCCTGCAAACCGCTCGTCAAACATCAGCCCGCATTCGGCAAAAACCTGTCGGCGAAATGACATATTGCAGCCTCTAGCCGAGAGCACCTGCTGCGGTTTGACTGTATGCACTAAATCGATAAAATACCAGGCAATGCCCGCATCCATAGCTTCTGAGGGCAAATATTCGATCGCCAAATCGCCTCCAGAATTATCCAGTTTCATTCTGTCAAAAACCCTGCCCGCCACACATCCCACATCGGGTTTTTCTAAATAATTGCCAGCGTGAGCCGCCAAAAAACCATCTGGCAATCGTACATCATCATCAATAAATAAAATAATCTCTCCAACTGCGCGCCGCACTGCATAATTTCGAGCAGCAGGCAAACTCGCCCAATCTACTCTAAACCAGCGAATTTGGGCAGCATTTGCCAATTCCTCTAAATAAACTTGAGTTTCCGATTCGTGGGTGCGAGTTTGATCGATTACCAGCACTTCAAAATTCGGGTAATTTTGCCCAATCGCATCAGCCAATGTCTCTCGCAGGGGCTGCTCGCGGTTGTAGGTGGGTATCACAACAGAAATCATCATCACACAATTGAGTGAAAATAAAGTTAAGGGTAGGCAGGATGCCTGCCCCACTCGTTATTTTTGGAGAAGTTGATTAAAACTCGAAATTAATAGTTAGAAATTTTGATTTATGAATTTTGAATTAAAAGATTTCAACTCAAAACTCAAAACTCAAAACTCAAAAGTTTTAGGAATTCCCCCTTTCCATCAGATAGCTATGTGTTGCTGAACTGCTAAAACTAAATTTTCAGTCCAGAAATTAGCCAATTCGGCGCTGGCCGCTTCCACCATAACTCGAATTAGCGGTTCAGTGCCAGAAGCGCGAACCAAAACCCGTCCCTGTTCTCCCATTGCTGTTGTAGCACGTTCGATCGCACTTTGCATTTCCTCGCACTCGTGCCATTTCAGGCGTTTTTCGCGATCGTCCACCCGAATATTTCGCAACAACTGCGGATAAGTTTGGAAACTGCCACTTACCAATTGTGCCAAAGATTCCCCCGACTGGCGCACCAGCGAAGCCAAATGCAAAGCTGTCAGCAAACCGTCGCCGCTGACACCATAATGCGGACAAAGAATGTGTCCCGACTGTTCGCCACCCAACATCGCACCAGTGCGCTGCATTTCAGCGTGAACGTACTGATCTCCCACGTTGGTTCTAGTTAGTTTGCCCCCCAATTCTTCCCAAGCTCGCTCGAAGCCGAGGTTAGCCATTACAGTAGAAATAATTAAATTGGATGGTAACTGTTCCGAGTCGCGCAACTGCCGGCCCCACAGATAAAGAATGTAATCGCCGTCAATCGTTCGACCTTGGTTGTCAACACACAAAACTCGATCGGCATCGCCGTCAAAAGCAAATCCCAAATCGGCATTGTGTTCCAAAACAGCCGCATGCAAACTGTCGAGATGAGTAGAACCGCAGTTAACATTAATACGATCGCCATCAGGAGAGTCGTGCAAACAGATCACATCTGCCCCCATTTGCGCGAACACCGCCGGCGCCAGACCCGCGGCAGCCCCCCAAGCCAAATCCAAAACTATCCGCATTCCTTCCAAATTCATCTCTTGCAGCGAATCACAGAGGGAAGTGGCATAATCTTTAACCAACTCAGAGCGATGGTAGTGGTGTCCCCAACCGAAGCTAGCAACCGGAACCTTTGCCCCCCGGATTCCCGCTTCGATTTGTTCCTGCAACTGCTGCGACAGCTTGGAGCCGTTTGAGTCGAAAAATTTAATGCCGTTGTCTTCTGGGGGATTGTGAGAAGCCGAAATCATCACTCCGCCGACCGACTCCGAAACGCTTGCCAGATAAGCAACGCAGGGAGTGGGACACAATCCCAAATTCCAAACTTCTAAACCGGCGGCCGTCAAACCCGCTGACAGTGCCATTGCCAGCATATCGCTGGAATTCCTGCTGTCTTGCCCCAAAATCACAGGCCCCTGGTTGGAGGAATTTTGCCGTAGAACTTGTCCAGCCCAGAAGCCCACTTGCAGGGCTAGGGGTGCATTCAGCAATTCTCCAACTTTCCCGCGAATGCCGTCTGTTCCGAAGAGTTTGGTATTGGGCAGGGGGAGGCTATCTCCCACCAGAATCGTATCGCGTTTGACTGGCTGTACCGAGTTAGCAGCCGGAAACTCGCTGCCACGAGGGCGCGAAGGTGTCTGAACCATATTCACTCCTTTAGGAATATTCACACTCACAGTTTGGGTTCATGTTACAACTGAAAGTCTTTATTTTCAGCCTAAACTCCATTTATTTCGTCAATTGCTGAAGCAACTTGCTTTGACAACCTACGCACCAAGCTTAACTTCATCGGAAAAATTTGTATTGTACGCAATGGAAAAACTTTTAGTACCGGGGGCGCCAACGCCAGGAAACCCGGTTTCTTTTTGCCTGCAGGAGTGACGCTGCTGCGGTTTGAGCCTCTCAGCAACTGCGGGTATAGAAGGTTAATGCTGTATTGCCGTATATTTTATGGCGGCAAATTTCTAGGCCGGAAATTGGTTGTGTCGATCGCTCCGGGCTGTGTTCGACGGCCATTTCGCCGAGGAGTGCTAGCATTTCTTGGCTGGCGATCGTGTTTAACACAGGTTCGTACAAATCGCTGGCGTAGGGCGGATCGAAGTAAATGCGATCGAACTGCTGCCCCGCTAGTGTTGCCAACTTCGCCGTCGCGTTTCCCCGCAGTATTTGGAATGTTTGGGACGAGTCTGCTATTTTCTCCCAGTTTTCGCGGATAATCGCACAAGCTTTCGCCGACTGTTCGATGCCAGTGACACTCGCGGCTTGACGACACAAAGCTTCTGCACCCATCGAACCGCTGCCGGTACAAATGTCAAGCCATCTGCAATCTGCGATCGTCCCTTGCCAAATATTAAATAAAGCTTCTCTGACTCGCGAAGGTGTAGGGCGAGTTGCGAGTCCCGGCAGGGTTTTGATTTGGCGATTGCCACTGATTCTTAAAGTCATTTAGGAAGAAGGAAGTTCGGCAACGGATTGTGTAACGGATGTAACGGATGTAACGGATGTCAGGAAGAAAAAAGAAGGAAGTTCGGCAACGGATGTAACGGATGTCAGGAAGAAGGAAGAACACTTTTAAAAATGTCAAACCCGGTTTCGGCAATCTACCGGGTTTTTTTTAAGATTCATGCCACCTAAGCAGGTACTTTTTCCCTCACCAGACTGACAAAATTTGACAGCATTTGCAATCCCGTACTCGAAGACTTTTCCGGGTGAAACTGCACGGCCATCAAATTGTCTTTAGCTATAGCCGCCGTCACGTTTTGACTACCGTGAGTCACAATTGCCGATCGCACTTCCAACTCCACCGGATCGACATAATAAGAATGCACGAAATACACCCAAGGATCGGACGGTAAATTTTGCCACAGCGGCAAATTCTGCTGAGTAAATTGCAATTGATTCCATCCCATGTGCGGAATTGTCAAACCCGGTTCCGAGCGAAATCGGCGCACTTTTCCCGCAATAACGCCCAATCCCGGTTCTACGCCTTCTTCGGAACTTTCAAACAAAATTTGCAAACCCAAACAAATGCCTAAAAAAGGTTTTCCAGAGGCGATCGCCCTTTTTATCGGTTCTATCAAATTGCGCGATCGTAAATTCTGCATTGCCGGGTCAAACGAACCCACCCCCGGCAAAACCACCGCATCAGCCTGCTCGATTATAGCAGGAGAATCTGTAATTTTTGGCACTGCACCCACATTTTCCAAGCCTTTACAGACTGAGTGCAGATTGCCCATGTCATAGTCCACTACTGCAATGACAGACATTGACTTACTTGCCTTATATGATCGATATCAGTATTATTGCATACAATTAGTCATTAGTCATTAGTCATTAGTCATTAGTCATTAGTCATTAGTCATTAGTCAACAGTTAACAGTCAACAGTTAACAGTCAACAGTCAACAGTCAACAGTCAACAGTTAACAGTCAACAGTCAACAGTCAACAGTTAACAATCCCCCATCATTTATGACTACGAAAATCCTGCTAACCTCATTTGATACTTGGCTTCCCCATCAGCAATCCAACTCTTCCGACGACTTATTAGCCAAGATTTCCCAAATCAAATCTTTGCCTTATTCCCTGGCTTTTTTGAGGAAACTGCCAGTAGATTTTCAGCTAGCACCTAATTTAGCGATCGCCGAAATCAACCAGATCCAACCTGACACTATTATCTGCTGCGGCATGGCCGAAAGTCGGCAAAAATTAACCGTAGAATCCTGCGCTTGCTGCGATAGCGACATTCTGAAAACCCCAGTTAATCTCGAACCGCTAGTCGCTGATTTAGCCGCAACAGAAATCAGTCACGAAGCAGGAAAATTTGTTTGCGAAGCCCTGTATTATGCGGTTTTAAAACACCTTGCAGATTCTCAACTTAGCACCAAATGTATTTTCGTACACGTACCAATTTTGACAGAAGAAAATGCCGACAAAATTGTCGCCGATTTTTTATTAATTTTAACTCGCCTCCCTTAACAACTGACAACTGACAACTGACAACTGCCAGTTGCCAACTGCCAGAGGTCATTAGCCGCCGTAATTCCAACCGGTGCTTTCTAGCAGCAACGGATTGCCTTCTCGGTGGACGCCGGCTGCCAAAACTTCTCCCACATAAACCGTGTGATCCCCGTGTTCCACAGCCCCGACAACTTTGCACTCGATGTAACCCAGAGAATCCGAGATAATCGGACAACCAGTTTCCGCGCCCGGATAAAATTCTACATCCTCAAATTTATTGCCAACGCGGCGCTGCTGCTTGAAGAATTTCTGGGCTAAGTCTTTTTGGCCTGCTTCTAGGAAACTCAAAGCAAAGACACCGCTGGCTTTGATCATGGCGTGGGATTTGGAGTCTTGCTTGACGCAGTTGACAACTAAGGGAGGGGTAAAGGAAGATTGCATCACCCAGCTAGCGGTGAAACCGTTGACTTCCTCCCCGTCTTTGACACCGCAGATGTACAATCCGTGAGGGATTTTCCGCAAGATGGTCTTTTTAGCTTGTTCGTCTAGCACGGGCTTACCTGTTCGATCGATAATTCTACATCGCCCAGTTTACCAATGTCGGGCCCACAAACCCACCTGTCTTCAGGGCTATTCGCTAATATTGCCTTTTTCGAGCCCAAACTTGACCAAGAAAAATGGGATACAAGCCCCTTCTTCAGTGGCCGGCTTTTGGTTGAGTCGAGGGGGGATAGTCGGGTAAGGTTCAAGCGTCACCGCTCTC
>NZ_JAUBPT010000242.1:0-7978 GCF_036700905.1 Microcoleus sp. S13_C3
AGTTGACAGTTGACAGTTGACAGTTGACAGTTGACAGTTGACAGTTGACAGTTGACAGTTGACAGTTGACAGTTGTTAGTAAGAATCACCAATCACCAATCACTAATCACCAATCACTAATCACTAATCACTAATCACTAATGCCCAATTCCCAATGCCCAATGCCCAATGCCTAATGCCCAATGCCCAATTCCCCAATCTAAAATCCAAAATCTAAAATCTAAAATCGAATAATGGTTGCTGAAATTATTTGTGTTGGCACTGAACTGCTGTTAGGCGATATTCTTAATAGCAATGCCCAGTTTTTAGCCAAAGAATTAGCGAGTCTGGGAATCCCTCACTACTATCAAACAGTGGTGGGGGACAATCCAGAACGTATCAAACAAGTGTTAGAAATCGCCGTCAGTCGATCGCAGCTTTTGCTGTTCACCGGAGGCCTGGGCCCCACACCAGACGACCTGACAGTCGAAACCATCGCCGATTTTTTTGGGGTTCCCCTCATCGAAAAGCCGGAAATTATTGCAGATATCGAATACAAATATGCCCAGCGGGGACGCACAATGAGTCCCAGCAATCGCAAACAAGCTTTAATTCCAGAAACTGCGGACATTCTGCCGAACCGCAGCGGTTCTGCACCGGGCATTATTTGGCAGCCGGTTTCTGACGTGACAGTAATGACATTTCCCGGCGTACCGGCGGAAATGCACTTGATGTGGCAAGAAACTGCCGTTCCTTACCTGCAAAATAACGGCTGGTGCAGCGCCACTATTTACAGCCGCACATTGAAATTTTGGGGGATTGCTGAGTCGGCATTGGCGGAAAAAGTAGATAGTTTTCTGAATTTAACTAATCCTACTGTGGCTCCCTACGCCAATCACGGCGAAGTCAAACTGCGGATTTCGGCCCGCGCGGAGTCCTCCGTGGCGGCGAAAAACTTGATTGAGCAGATCGAACAACAATTGCGGCAAATTGCCGGCTCGGACTGTTACGGTGCTGATAGCGATACCCTCGCTTCCACTGTCGGCCAATTGTTGCTCGATGCGGGGCAAACTCTTAGCGTGGCTGAATCCTGCACCGGAGGAGGATTGGGGGCGATGCTGACTGGTGTTCCCGGCAGTTCGAGCTACTTTTTAGGCGGGATTATTTCTTACGACAATCGGGTTAAGGAAGGATTATTAGGTGTTAATCCGCAAGATTTAGCCGAGTTTGGGGCAGTCAGCCACCAAGTGGCAAAACAAATGGCTGCGGGAGTTCGCGCCAGCCTCAATACCGATTGGGGGTTGAGCATTACAGGCGTCGCCGGGCCAGGAGGTGGCACAGATGCTAAACCTGTCGGACTGGTTTATGTTGGTTTAGCGGGATCCCACGGCGACGCAGAAAGTTTTGAATACCGTTTTGGCGATGCCAGAGGCCGCGAGTGGATTCGGAATCTGAGTAGCTGTACGGCGCTCGATCAACTCCGGCGTAAATTATTGTTGGCAAAAGCGTAGAAAAACTCCTACGATTGGTCAATTGTCAACAGTAAACCGTAAGCTTAAGTTTTATTTAACACTCTCTACTCCGATATAATTCGGCAATTTTCCTTTTGCCTCTTGATTATCTGTAAAGATTCGTTATGATAATAAGATAGGACTGATTGGCCAATATACTCACTCTCTCCATTGCTCAAAATATCCAGCAAGCGAGAAAGCAAGTTTGACCTTTGGTTTCAAAGTCGTGCTTGCTTATTTTCAGATATTTAGCCGTCGGTTTAGCAATCTAGACTATAAAAAAAGGAGCTATCCGTTCAATGGAAGACATTGAAAAGGTGCTGGAAGAAATTAAAGAATGGGTTCGCAAGCTGATAGAAGGACTGCTGAGTCCCGATCCTGAACCGGAACTTGAACCGATTCGTATTCCTGTCAACCAACCGAGGAATCGCAGGTAGTCGGGACTGCATTAGAAGTTTGAGGTTTAAGGTTTGAGGTTTGAGGTGGCAGACTGGTTGTAAATCCCATGTCAAAACTCTCATAATTTTTGTTGCGCTGGAAATTTTAAAATTGTTAAATATCCTGGTACTTCACGGCCCTAATCTGAATCTATTGGGTCAGCGAGAACCTGGAGTTTATGGTTCTGCGACTTTAAATGATATCAACAAGTTGCTAGAACGAGAAGCGCAAGCCCTCCAGGTGCAAGTCTCAATTCAGCAGTCGAATCATGAAGGGGTGTTGGTGGATGCAATTCACTCGATGTTAGGGCAGCACCAAGGCTTATTGATTAATGCTGGAGCTTATACTCATACGAGTGTGGCAATTAGAGACGCGATCGCCGCGGTGAATATCCCTGCGGTAGAAGTTCATCTGAGCAATATTTACCGGCGGGAAGCTTTTCGGCACCACTCGTTTATCGCAGCGGTGGCGATCGGGCAAATCAGCGGTTTTGGCTCAGAAAGTTATCGGCTGGGGCTGCAAGCTCTAGTTAGTTACGTGATTAAAAATTAAAAATTTACCGATGGTAGCGATCGGATGAGGGCAGGTTTTAGATGGAAAACCAGCCCTTATATGTTTGGGTTGAATTCAAATTAATCACAAGAGTTAGGCAAAGAAGCAAACCAGGAATAACTCTAAATTACCAATTACCAATTACCAATTACCAAAGAACGGGGTTTAAAGCCCCGTCCTTATAGGACGGTTTTAATTTCTTAATTGTCCTAATTTTCTCAGATGTTGTGGTATAGTATAATAAGAATAACACAGGAGAGAGAGGCATGAAAGCGCGGTATCGATACAGATTTTCTCCTAGTACGGAACAAAAAATTAGCTTAGCTAAATTGTTTGGTTGTACTAGAGTAGTCTGGAATGATGCCCTAAGAATTTGCAAAAACTCTGCCAAAAAACCTAGCTGTGCAGACCTGCAAAAAATTGTAATAACTCAGGCAAAAAAGACTGAGGAGAGAGCATGGTTGGGAGAAGTGTCGGCGATTTGCCTCCAACAATCTGTCTCTGATTTGGAAACAGCTTTTAAGAATTTCTTGGATTCTTGTAAAGGAAAACGTAACGGAAAAAAAGTCGGCTATCCAAAGTTCAAAAAAAAGACAAACAGCCAATCCGCCAAAATAACCAAAAACGGTTTTTCGTTGAGGGATGATTATGTTTACCTTGCAAAGATTGGCAGAGTTAAGCTGATTTGGTCTAGGGAATTGCCAGACCATCCAAGCTCTTTAACTATAATCAAGGATTGTGCAGATCGGTATTTCATCAGCTTTGTAGTAGAGGATGATCCCGAAGAAGTCGAAGCTAAGAACCACAGCGTCGGCATTGATTTGGGCATTAAAACCTTCGCTGTAATGAGTGACGGGACTAAAGCTGTAAGCCCTGACTACAAAGTGTTAGATCGCAAAATTCGCAGATTACAGCGTAAACTTTCCCGTCAAAAACTCGACTCTAAACGGCGGAATAAAACCCGACTGCAAATAGCTAGACTGCACAACCGAATTGCTGACACTAGAAAAGATTTTTTGCACAAACTATCAACTAACTTGGCTAAGGATAATCAACTTGTCATTTTAGAAGATTTGAATGTAGCAGGAATGGTAAAAAATAGGAAGCTATCAAGGGCAATTAGTCAGCAAGGTTGGGGTGAGTTTAGGGCTTTGTGCGAGGGAAAATGTGGGAAGTATGGCAGAGAGTTCAAAGTAATTAGTCGCTGGGAACCTACCAGCCAAGTTTGCTCAGATTGCGGGTTTAAGTGGGGGAAAATAGACCTCTCTGTGCGTTATATACTCTGCCTCAATTGCGGTACTAACCAAGACAGAGATGAGAACGCCGCCAAAAATATAAATAAAGTCGGGATAGGGCATTGCCACGACTCTAAATGAACATGGAGACGCTCGTAAAACTACTTCGGTAGTATCGGTCAATGAAGTGTTAAGAATCCCCGCGCTTTTAAGCCGGGGAGTATGTCAATAACAACTTGAGTTAAATTCAAATGCGGCATTCCCTGTTGAGCAAGTTTCAAGGAACCATCCTGGGGGCAGTTTTAGGAGACTCTCTAGGCCTGCAATACCAGAGGCAACTCGTGGGTATTCCCCCCCAAACAGAAGACTTGCAGCCGATTTTACAACTGACGAAACACCAACAATTGACCCTAAGAGGGGCAACATTGGTGTTGAATTCTGTCAACAGTAAAATCCCAAGTGGCAAAGACTCATCCGCATCCGGGAGACTTGCGGTAGCGTGTGTTCAAAGTTTAATTCGGTGTAGGGGTTTAGATTTAAAAGATTGGCGCGATACTTGGGAAGCATTTGCCAAGTCGGAAATCTATCATCCCCGCAACAGTGAGTTTCAAACCCTGCTTAACCCTGGTGAAGCTGCAATTGCTGCGCTGCCATCCGCGATGTTTTTTCACGAAAATAAAGCCAAGCTGCGAGAAAAAATCATGCTGGCGATAGAGGTTTGGCACAACGAAAACCAGCCAGAATGGGAAACAGCAATTTTAGCAGTAGCATATACGATCGCCCGAGCTCTCAAAGAAAGACTTGACCCCGCGACAGCGATCGAGCAAACACTTGCCTACCTGAAAACAGAGAATGCCTTAACAGAGCTGCTGCTGCAAGTGCAAATACTACTAGAAAAGGGAGCCGATTTAGAAACAGCCGCCACTCATCTGTGCAAAAGCGCCACAGCTTTGCGAGAAAGACAGGGCGAAGGTGAGAAAAAATTACAAACCGAGTCAATTGTCAATCCAGGAAATTTCATTCCCATTGCCTTAGCTTTCTACTGCTTTTTGAACACCCCAGAAGACTTGCGCTTGTCAGTGGTGCGGGCAGCCCGCTGTGGTATAGCCGGACAAATAACCTGTGCTTTGACAGGAGCTTTGTCTGGAGCCTATAACGGCGTTGCTGCGATTCCTGTAGAATGGCGACAGGTATCTTCGGCTGAGGTTAATTCGCTGCAGCTAGCCGACGGCCGAGAACCTTCGCTCTGGGGAACTGGCAGCGATGTAAAAATTGTAGAGTTAGCAAATAACCTGTTTGCTGTTTGGGCAGGAGTTTACAGCCCCGATGCCGGACTCGATTCCGCAGCGCTAGCCCGATCGGTGGCTGCACCTTATGTCATTAGACCTCGTAAAATATAAAGGTTGGAGCTTTTACTGGTAAGGGCTGAAGATTCAGCCAGGGTAGTTCGGATAAAATCAATCAAGATGCATAGTCAGAAATTCTGACAAAGCTGCTGGATAACAGTGATATATCTTCGACACAAATGAATACGCTCTCCTCATTGATGCGGCAGATTGAGCAGCTAGGGGCTGCGCGCTCACTGCGCCAACACATTGCTAAAGTGCAAAATGGCTGCAGCAAAGCAGATACCGAGCGCGCTGGCGGGCCTCTCCTGAGCCGTTTGTCGCGCCCGAAATGGCTTCTTCCCGAGACTTTTACTACTAGATTTACAAGTAAAACCTCCAAATCCAGCCTCAAAAATCAAGCTCGTTCCCCTATGTTGGCGCTGGTAGCGGTAGTTTCCCTAAGCAGCACTCTGGGCCACCGCTTCTACAACCAGCCGAAACTGGATGTGGGGACGAAAGCTCCTCAGACGATTAAGGCTCCTGCTACTGCTAGCATCCCCGATTACAAAACTACTGAAGAACAGCGGAAAGCAGCGCGGATCGGGGCTGTAGCGATATTAATGCTGGATTCTGCGGTCGATCGACAAATTTATCAAGAATTGCAACAATTTTTGCAGCAGGGAAGCGAGCTGCGGGAGGCGGTAGGCCCGTTTCCGTTTGCGAGTCCCTCGGCCCTCTCACTTGCTGTTCAGGTT
This sequence comes from Microcoleus sp. S13_C3, assembly GCF_036700905.1. Classification (NCBI taxonomy): domain Bacteria; kingdom Bacillati; phylum Cyanobacteriota; class Cyanophyceae; order Oscillatoriales; family Microcoleaceae; genus Microcoleus; species Microcoleus sp. S13_C3. The sequence goes on from NZ_JAUBPT010000242.1 coordinate 5,799, forward strand.
TACTTGCGGGGCTGTCCTGAGTGGGAGTGGCGCTGGATTTTGGCGCAAGCGGGGGACAAAAGTGCAACTTCCGAGCGGTTGAGCTTGGATTCCCCCGCAGTTGCTGGGCAGACGGAGAACCAGTCTCGGCAGGAGGCTATCGCTCAACTGCAAGCTTACAGCCGATCGCTCCCGGCAGCAGACTTTCAAAGCCTGACAGACAGTATTTCCTCGGCTCGCCAACGCTATCTCAATGCTGTGGAGGCGCTGGAAAAACCGTCGGTTTCCGGGCTACCCCAGATATACGATACTTCGCTGTTTGGTTTGTCGGAGGCAGTGTGGCAGAAAACCCAAACCGGTATGAGTCGGGCGGCAAAAAGGATGGTGGCTCAAGGTATCCCGCAGGGCTTGCCAAAAGAGATTTTGAAAGAAGCTGTGAAGCTGCAAGTGGCAGATGAAGTGCCGTTAGAGTCCCAAGCTTTGGCGGTTGAGGGTTTAACAGCGATTTTGCAGCCAAATCTGGTGAGAGATCCCGAGGAAACCAAACAGCTAGCTGAATTAGCAGCCCAAAAGGTGAAACCGGTGATGATCGCAGTAGATCAGGGCGAGATAATTGTTGCACAAGGACAAGATATCTCGCAGGAAGATTTCGTGTTGCTCGACTATTTTGGTTTGAGCCGGCGGGGGGTGAATTGGCTGGGGCTGACGGGTTTTGTTTGTTTAGTCGCGGGGGCAATTGCGATCGTACTGCTGGTGGAAAGGCACTACCGGTTGCGCCGGAGAGATCATTTGCTATTGCTGCTGCTGACTTTGAGCGCGCCGGTGCTGGTGAGTTTGGGCCTGCCTTGGACGAGTTTGCCCGCGATCGGGATTTTAGCGGGTGGCTTCTACGGTTCGGCGGTGGGAGTGACTGTGGTGGGGCTGCTGTCGGCGCTGCTGCCCGTTGGCTTAAATGTGGACTTGATTCATTTGGTGGCTAGCGGGGCGGGGGGATTGCTGGGCGCTTTTATGGCCGGGCGGCTGCGATCGCGCGAGGAATTGGCTCTTTTGGGTGTGGCTGTCGGCTTGACTCTGGGCACGGTTTATCTCGTGGGGACTTTGATTGCCAGCGCGGCAGCCGGTGCTATTTGGTACGTCGTACTGGGTACGGTGGGCGCGCAAAGTTTGGCGGGTTTGGCTTGGAGCGTTGTGGCGATCGGCATCAGCCCTTATTTGGAACACGTTTTTGACTTGATTACGCCGATTCGGCTGGCGGAACTTGCCAATCCCAACCGCCCGCTGTTGAAGAAATTGGCCGCCGAGGCTCCGGGGACTTTTCAGCACACGCTGTTTGTGGCGAGTTTGGCGGAGGCTGCCGCCCGGGAACTCGGCTGCAATGTTGAGCTGGTCAGGACTGGGACATTATACCACGATATTGGAAAAATGCACGACCCGCTCGGATTTTGTGAAAATCAAATGGGTGGGGGCAACAAACACGATGAAATTAATGACCCTTGGGCGAGCGCGGAGATTATTAAAAAGCACGTTACCGAGGGTTTGGTGATGGCGCGGAAGCATCGATTGCCGAAGGCAATTCAGGCGTTTATTCCCGAACACCAAGGTACAATGTTAATTGCTTATTTCTACCACCAAGCGCAGCAAATTGCTGCAAAAGAAATAGAAGATTTAAAGATTGCTTTGCCAGATGCGGATAATTCAAAGTTAACAATCGCAAGTCGCCAAGTGAGGGAGGAGGATTTTCGCTATGACGGGCCGATTCCGCAGTCGCGCGAAACGGGAATTCTGATGCTGGCGGATTCTTGCGAGGCTGCTTTGCGATCGCTCAAGGATGCTACTCATGAAGAGGCGTTGAATATGGTTAATCGGATTTTGAGGGCTCGCTGGCAGGATAATCAGTTGATTGATTCGGGTTTAACGCGGGAGGATATGTCTCTAATTGCGGAGATTTTTGTGCGAGTTTGGGAACAGTTCAATCACAAGCGGATTGCTTACCCTAGTGCTGTTTTTACTCCCAGGTAGGAGGAAATTTTGAGTTAGGAAAAATCAGCTCGCCTTTCTGTTGTGAATGAGATTTCATTGAGATTTGCTCCGCAAATAGCCATGCACTTCAGGATGGTCGCTGACCATTGGTCACAAGTTAAGCCTGTATGCCAGTTGTCAAGGGGATTTGAGAAGATGTGTCAAAGAAAAATTGGTTTTTG
>NZ_JAUBPT010000243.1:0-7905 GCF_036700905.1 Microcoleus sp. S13_C3
AAAGGTTTCATCCTATTTTACCTTTTTTGGTCTACCCCCTTGACAATTTGCACTTTTTCTTAACTTGTCACAAATGATGACGAACTGCCAGATCTAGAGAAATCCAGTAAAGGTAAGGCCGTAGGGATTGATTTGGGGCTGACTCACTTTGCCATCACCTCAGATGGCTCAAAGTTTGACAATCCGAGAGTCTTGAAGAAACGCGCTAAGAATCTAAAACGTAAGCAGCAAAAGCTATCGCGTCAAGTAAAAGGGTCGGGTCGTCGTCTCAAAGCGAAACGGATTGTCGCACGGGTGCATGAAAGAATTGCAAATACCCGTAAAAATTTTCTGCATAAGCTATCGCGCAAAATGGTCAACGACAACCAAGTGATCTGCGTTGAGAACTTAGTGGTGAAGAACATGGTCAAGAATCACAACTTGGCAAAAGCAATTAGCGATGCCAGTTGGGGAACCTTTACCACCATGCTCAAATATAAAGCAGGGGAAGATGGGAAAATCTACGTAGAAGTAGACCGCTTTTTCCCATCTTCAAAGACCTGCTCAGTCTGTCTCAATCGAGTAGGTAGCCTGCCTTTGGGTGTCCGATCGTGGCAGTGTCAACACTGTGAAACGAAGCATGACCGTGATGTAAATGCAGCAATCAATATTCGAGATGAAGGGCTTCGCATTTTAGCGCTGGGAACCAACGCTACTGCCAATGGAGGAAAGGTAAGTCCGAAGGGTGGAAAACGTAAGTCATCCGTCTCTAAGGCGCTTTCCGATGAAGTTGGAAGCCTGCGACCTACCGCCTAAGCGGTTGGTGTAGGTAGTTCACATTGACAAGTTGATGCAAGAACCCTGAGCAGTTTTGCTTACTTCAATTCTGGCTTGAAAAGCTTCTTTCAGGTGGGGCATATGGGTAACGGTGAGAATGCAGGCGAAGTCGGAGGCGATCGCATTAATTGCAGCAATCAGCCGATCGCACCCTTCAGCATCCTGAGTTCCGAATCCCTCATCAATAATCAACATTTGCAAAGCCGTCCCCGCCCGCTGAGACAGCAGTCTCGCCAGCGCCAGCCGAATCGCAAAATTAATCCGAAAAGCTTCACCGCCCGAATAAGTTTCGTAGGCGCGAGTACCGCGAGCATCAGCAATTAAAATGTCTAAAGTATCAATCAATTTAGTTGCTTTTTTAGAAGCAGCAGCCCGCTGAGTAATAAATTGGACGTGCAATTGATTCGCGCTCAATCTCGACAATATCTGATTGGTTTCAGCTTCAAGTTGAGGCAAAACATTTTCAATCATTAAAGCTTGAATGCCGTTTTTACCAAATGCTTGACCCAACTCTTGATAAACTCGCTGCTGGCGTTTAGCAACTTGCATTTGCTCTTTTTGAGCTACTAGCTGAACTTGCAGATTTTCCAGATTTTGCTGCTGCTGCTGAAGGCGTCCGAGACTTCCCAAATGTTGGTCTAGCTGCTGGCGGCGGCGGCTGATTTGCTGTTCGATCGCACTGATGCGGGCTGTGGGATCGGGATGTTCTTGCAATTGCTGGTTCATCGCGGAAGTTTGAGCGCTGACAGCTTGCAAATCTCGATCGCGCACAGCGATGGAATTTGCTATTTCATTAACGCGCTGCTGCACTTGCGGGTACTGCACAGTTGCCGATCGCAATTTTTCGGCGCGGGCGATCCAAAACTGCGATCGGCGCATTTCGCTCCGCACGTGTTCGTGCTGTTCCAAATTATAGCCAATTTCCGCAATGTATCTATCTAAAGATAGAATTTGCTGCTGTATTTCCGAGCTGTTTTTTTGCTGTTCTAACTGTTGCTGTACGGTGGCTAATTGAGTTTGCAAATCCGGGCGGCGGGCATTAATTTTATTCAGTTTCTGCTGAGCGTCTTTGATTTGAGCTTGCTTAATTTCCGCCCACCGCAAGCGCTTTTCATCGCTGCGGGCGAGGGAGTGGCTGCGATCGCTGTAATTGAGCTGTTGCAGTTGCTGTTCGATTTGCTGGAGTTCGCCCAAATCATCGGCTGCATACTCGCCAGTGCGTAACAACCGCTCTATTTCTGCCGCGTCTTGACGCATACTTTGCAGTCGGTTTTCATCTTGACTCAGGCTATCTAATTGTGCTTGTAAATGGCTGCGGCGTTCCCGCAATTCTTGGTAGGGCGCTAATTCCTCTTCTAGTTCGCGGTATTCATGTCTGAGAACTTGAATTTCGCGCTCGGAGACTGCCAACTGTTCCCGCACAACCCACAGTTGGTTCCAGATTTCCTGCTGTTGAGTGTGGTGTTTTGTGACTACTAAATTCCAGTAGTGTTCGTCTAAAGGTCGATCGCACAAAGGACAATTGCCAAAATTTGCATCCCGCACCATTAAATGCGAATTCGATGGCTCGTTTTCCGCAAAATTCGAGGCTTTACCTTCACCTGCGGTTTTTTCTCCTTCATGTTTCCGCAGGAGTTGCAGTTTTTGGTCGATCTCGGCGAGTCTGGTTTGATAGTCGCGGCTTTTGGCTTGCAGGTTTCCGAGAAAGTCGTGCCTTTCTTGACCTTTTTCGCGGACTCGCTGCTGATAAACTCGCTTGTTTTCCAACTGCAAAATTTGATTGGCGATGGCCGAGATTTCCTGCTGTAATTGCGGCTGTCGCTGCTGCTGCTGAACTTGCACCTGTCGGTTGATTTCCTCTAAGCGGGCGGTTAAACCGGCGCGGGCGCGATCGAGCTTTTGTTGCTTTTGCTGCTGCTGTTGTAGCAGCGGGGAAACTTGCAATTGCAGTTGCTCTAGTTCGTTGATGCGCGATCGAACTGCTTGCAACTGTGCGAGTCCTTTGTCAACCTCCGGCTGCTGTTTGAGAATTTCCAGAACATCTTTTTCATCTTGTTCTAAAACCTCTAATTGAGCTTGCAACTGCTGAATTTTGCTTTGCAAAAAGCTCAGTTCTTGCCGCTGCTGTTCTTGCAATTGCTGGCGCTGATTTTGGGCTTGTTGGTTAGCTTTGAATTTGCCAGCCAGACTTTCTTCTGTGGCTTGCAAGCTGTGGAAATACGCGATGCCTGCTGTTATTTCCTTTTCTTGTTCTAGGAGGGCTTGTAGCTCATTTTGCTGCTGTTTGGCTGCGCTGAGTTCTTGCTGCAAGCGGCGGCATTCTTGAGTGATATTGTAGTGCTGTTGCTGGTGGCCGGCGAGGAGTTTTTGCCAAGTTTGACGGTTGTGGTGCTGGAGTTGCAGTTGCTGTAACTCGTTTGTGTCGGCTTGCTGCTGCTGCTGAAGCAAATCGGTTGCTTGCTGCAATTGAGTTTGTTCTGAGGCGAGAGCCTCTTTTTGTTGCAGTTGCTCTTGTACGGTTAGCAAACTCTGTTTGAGCACTTCGACTTGAGCTTTAAATTGTTTGGACGTATCTTTGGCTTGGTCGGATAAAGTATCGTAGGAGTCGAGTTTGAGCAGGTTGGCTAAAACTTGTTTGCGTTCGATCGGCTTTTTGAGCATAAATTCATCAGCTCGCCCTTGCCGCAAATACGCCGAGTTGATGAAAGTAGCGTAATCTAGTTTAATGTGTTCGAGGATTTTTTGCTGAGTTGTTCTCAGCCCCTTGTCTGTGAGCGTGCGAAAATTAAGTTTTTCCTCACTCTCGGCAGAATTCAAGCTGACTTGAAATTCCAAACTTCCCGATTGTCCGCGTCGGCGGTTGCGAATCACCCGGTAGATTTGGCCGCCGGTGGAGAAAGTGAAATCAACGCGCACATCAATTTCGCCGATATGGATGATATCGTCTTCCGTATCGCTGCGGCAACAGCCCCAAAGTGCCCAGGATATGGCTTCTAAGAGGGAGGATTTGCCAGCACCGTTAGGCCCGCAAATGCAAGCGGTGTGCAGGCCGCGAAAGTCTAAAGCAGCTTCGCGATAGCTGAGAAAATTTTTGAGTGTAAGTTGTATAGGAATCATTTAGGCCATCGCGCCATACAATCTATCTATAAATAACACTATTTGTACGCTGTTGCCTAGTTATTCAATCTAGATCCAGAACAATTGTCAGTGCTTCTGCAATTTCTTCCATAATTGTCTCGGACAGGGTTCCGAGTTGTCGGACAAATCTTTGTTGAGAAACGGAACGGACTTGAAAAGTATCGGCGGCGGAGAGTTTCGCCAAGCCATTTTCTGATGTCGGATCGAGCTGCACCATCCAATCAAGCGGGGAAAAAAGATCGTTCCATGCTGTAATTGGAACAATTACTTTGAGGCGCAAATTTCCCACTTCATCATCGCTGACAACCACAACAGGTCTAGTTTTGCCGATTTCATCTCCCACCGTTGGATCTAGTCTGACGAGCCACACTTCGCCCTTACGCATTAGTTTCTACCCCTGCGCTCAGATATTCTTCCTCTGAATCGAAATACGGTTCGCTGTCGGGCGACCACAAATCGTGCAGCGGCCCTCCTGGTTCATACAAAGGAACTGCTGCTTCTGCTGCGGCTCTGAGTCTCCGTTTTCTCTCAACTTTGCGCTGGGCTTTTTCTTCTATTTCTTCGCGCATCATCCGCGAAGCTGTTTCGATGATTTCTAGGCGTTCTTCTGCTGTCAGATTTTTGAGTGCTGCTAAGATTTCTGTTTTGGTCACGGTTTTTTCGGGTGGTTGGTGAGAAAGTACGATCGATCTTATATCTTGCACCATTTTCCATAATCCTTTTTTGGGCTGGTTCTCCTGCCCAACCCCTACTCCACAAGAAAATCTACTCTTTGTGGAACGGGCCGGAGAGCCCGTTCTTTACAAGAATGACGCAATATCTCAGATCGATCGCACCATCATTATATCTTTCACAAAAATCAAGATCGGCGCTCTGTGCTTATGACGCAACCTACATTACCGGTCTGTGCTTGTGGCGTACCCTACATCGCTCGAATTGGCAGATTTTCCATTATCAAAAAGGGTTGACTGTATTCCTACAGCCAACCCCCCACATATTTATTTGTCGTGCGTTTGTTTGCTCAAACAGCAACACTACCGGGCAATATTCGGGAACGTATAGCCGACACCGAGTAACAATCCCACTTCAGCTCCGTCGAGAAAACCAATATTCAGTCCCGCTGTGGCTGTAAAAGTTCTCGACAGTGGCACATCTACACCACCCGAAATCAGGAAGCCAAAATTACTTTTATCACCGGTAGAAAATGCGACGCCAGCACCTGCATAAGGAGCGGCAGTAATCACAAAATCATCGCTGACTTCGACGGCCTCTTGAGATACAAAATCGTAGGTAACGGGAACTAGAACAGTTAAGTTGTCGCGGAACAAAACACTCGGTCTCACCGACAAATTGTTCGTCAAACCGATTTTGCTAATAATCGCAAATGAACCGTCGCCCAAGGCTGTATCTCCGCCAAAACCTAGATTGCCGCCAATGCCGATGTAGCTGGGCCCAGAACGGGTTGCTCGGCCTGGTCGGATTTGAGTTCCTTGAGCTACTTTTTCAGTTGGTTCCGAGACAGTTGCCGGTTTTTCAGCAACTTTCGGTTGGTTTGTCAAAGCTGAGGCGGAAGTGCTGACAGGATTGCTCAACAATTCTTGTGCTGTTTTGACTTCTTTTTCTTCTTTGGTTGCTGTTACTTCCAGATTATTGCTCTGGGCAACAATTGAGGTAGGTCGATCGCTCTTTTTGGCAGTCTCGACTGTTGGCTGCACTTTAACACCATTATCAGCAATTTTAGCGGTTTCTTCCGACTTTTGGGTCTCAGCAGCAAGGGATGTATTTTGCGCTGTTTCTGTCTCAGCAATTTCCGATGTGGCGGTTTCTGATTTTTCGGGTGCAGCCATAGATACTTGCGAGTTGGCTGCCGGTTCAGAGGCTGCTGGCTCTGCCGCTTCTGTTAGTTCGCTCCAACTGATTGAATCAATTTTTTTATTACTAGCCGTTGTTTCTGCGTCGGGTTTAACTGCTGAAGTTGCCGTCGGCTCAGAAATTTGGTCAATATTTTGAGCTGCGATTGTTGCAGTTGTAGCGACATCGGGCAAGTTGCCAGTTTCAGCTTTCGCTGACATGGTACTGCAACAAACAGCTAAAGCTGCAAGATTTATTAACGCAAAAGTAGACTTGGAAAATAGACTATTCATAGAAACTCCTCAATGAAGGGGGTGTTAAAAGTGTAAGTGTTTGAGGGCGAACATCGAGAGCTTTGCTCAAAAAAGACACAAATATGAGTTGTGTTGTTCCTAGATTGCCATTTTACTGTTGAATAGTCAACTCTCAAGCTGATTAGATTCAAGAACGGACGGCGGGTTTAGAGGTTAATTTTAATTTACCGATCGATCGGCAAAAAATCAATCCTAGGGATGATTTCATCCTTAATCCTGTTTAATTGAGGGGTCGATCGCGCGTCTCGCTTGCATTCTACAATACTGTAGTTGGGGGCGCTGCACTCGCAGCCACGCCGAAAAAATCCGGTTTTTGAGGGCGCACCAGCTCGAAACCAAGAGACAACAAGCTTTCAAAACAGTTTTGGCAGCCCCGCCGTCCAAAGCAAGTGCAGTTAATACAACGCGATCGGCTGCTGCACAGTCCATGACAATTAATGTAGAATAATACCACCAATCCGAGAAATATTTGTGGCTCGATCGTGTCAAAATTAGGGAATATTATGAAAATTGTGTAAAGTTTAGTGTTCTATTCGTAAAGTTTAGCCTTCGCTTTCGCTCAGGGTCTGACCATCTCACAACAGCACGCAACTAAACAAGTAAAAAAATACAAAGTATCTCATCTCAACCTGACTTTATGAGCAAAGTTCTAGTGATATTAGGCGAATTGAGCGATCGCGACATCGATTGGATGCTCGCCAACGGCACCCGCACCCAAGTCCTCCCCGGCACAACCCTGATCACCGAAGGTAAGCCCTTAGACGCCCTGTACATAGTTCTGGAGGGAACTTTGAGCGTTTCTGTATCATCTTTGGGCGACAAAGAAATTGGAAAAATTATTTCCGGGGAAGTGTTAGGCGAAATGTCTTTTGTAGACGGGAGGCTTCCTTCTGCTAGCGTCACGGCAATTGAAGAGTGCCTCATCCTGTCAATTCCCCGGCGACTGCTAACTGAAAAACTAGAGCAAGACGTGCTTTTTTCCCTGCGGTTTTATCGGGCGATTACCAAATTTCTGTCGTCGAGACTGCGGGGTACAGTCAAACGCTTCGGCGATGATAGTGATGGTTTAATATATGAAGATCCCGACGGCGAGGACGGGATCCCGCAAAATGTCGAAAATCCAGATTTGGCGGCATCGAGATTTCAATGGCTGTTGGAGCGTTTGAAGGGGAGTTGAAGGAAGAAGGAAGAGGGAAGAAGGAAGAAGGAAGAGGGAAGAAGAGAAAAGAACACCTCTTTTCAATTTCCAATTTCCAATTTCCAATTACAATTACAATTAGAAAACATATTTTTCAGCGACGCGCCAATAGCGAGAAAAACGCTTCAAATCAATGTAACCATCGTAGCGGACAAAGGGTTCGGGTGGCAAAACTTCTACTGGGTGCGATCGCTTAATTTCCCGGCAAATATCCTGAAATCGAGGACTGGGACTTTCGGTAGTTACCACTTGATTAGCGCCGGATTCGATCGCAAAAGCGATAACTTCGGCAGCCACATCGCCCCGCCGAATAACTACCGGCAACTCCAGCAAACATTCGTAAATAAACACCATTCGTTTGAGACTCAACTGCCATTCATCAATGAGCGCATCATCCCAAACCCAGATTGCCGGTGCCTGTGGGTGCGCTTGAAAAGCCGGGCCTTCAGGACTCAAGCAGTCACCGTGCAGCCAAATAATCGGATTGTTCATAAATTAGTAATTGTTAACTGTTGACTGTTGACGGTTGACTGTTGACTGTTGACGGTTGACTGTTGACTGTTGACTGTTGACTGTTGACTGTTGACT
>NZ_JAUBPT010000244.1:0-7544 GCF_036700905.1 Microcoleus sp. S13_C3
GGAGTGTTTTTACTGACAATCCCAGCTTTTTTGCGAAAACGCGCGAGCTTAAACAAAATGGTACACCGCATATTTGTTTATAAGTGTATCATTTTGTCTATTTATTCGCTACCTAGGGACTAGCTCTGTAGTCCCCGATTCGGTAGCGATAGTACCCTGCATAATCTCCTTTGAGGGCTTTAATGTTAGGGTGCAACTGAGGAGTTTGTTCTAACTGCTCCAAACATCGGGCAATTTTCTTCGCTAGGGCTTTGTCAGCATTGACATAAACCTTTTGAGCATCAGGATGGAGGCGATCTTCCTACATCGGAGCGAAGTGTTCTCCAGGTTGTGTAATCAGTTTTAGGAGTTGCTTGATTTTGCTTAACTCGCTCTAGCAATCCAGAAATTTCCAAAAGTTCTTGAGTTGCAGCTTCGCTTTCAGCATTTGCTAAGTAAGCCGCAAAATCAGCAAGCACTTGTAATCGTTCTGGTGATAGTTGCTTGAGTAAGTCATTAAGCTGGCGGTGTAACTCTGCGGGTGATATCAAATCTGCTGACGAGCGATCGTTCATTTGGGAATTATCCGTGCTTTTTCCTTCATTTTACCTATAGGGTTTTTGTTTGTCAATCTCCTCGTCATACCCAAGTTAATATTTGATAAAAAATAAAGTAAAAAAAGTTGTTTTCCGTAGTATTTTATTTGAATTCCTGCTGAATACAATAAATTCCTTAAAGAAGATCAAAAATAAACCCAAGCAAATAATACTTCAAGAAGTATTAAGTAGGTAAGTATGGAGTTTTTGGGATAGTAAGTTGAATAACTTTTACAACTTGTTTTAAGTATAATATTTAGTGTATTTTTGACCAGATAGTAATTATCAAGCCTCAATTTTATTGACCCACATCGCAGCAGCAAAACGTCTTAGAAACGCTCAGCCTAAAATCACTTCCTTGCTACGTAGCCAACAATCTGAGTTTTCCATCGATCGCCCCACAATGACTTACCATCCGAATGACAGACCATACGGATGCAGCCGGACACGATCGAACTTGCGTTAAACTAAGTCAGGTAAATGACTTTCTATACAGATGACTATTTTTACTCTGCGATCGATCAAAAAAGACTTCGGCATCAAGGAACTCTTGACAGATGCCAGTTTCAGCCTGGATGAAGGCGATAAAGTCGGACTCATCGGCACCAACGGTTCCGGCAAATCAACCCTGCTGAAAATGATTGCGGGTATGGAGTCGATCGACTCTGGCGATCGCTGGGTCAATCCAGGGTCTACAATTGTCTATCTCCCCCAACAGCCGGATTTAGACGAAAATCACACTGTCTTAGAGCAAGTATTTGCTGACAGTGGCGAACAAATGGCTTTGGTGCGGGAATACGAGGAAATTTCCGATCAATTGTCCCACGGCAAAGGCGATACAGACAAGTTGATGGCGCGTCTGTCTGCGGTGTCTGAACGCATTGATGAGGTGGATGCGTGGGATTTGGAAACCAAGGCGAAATTGATTTTGACCAAGTTGGGGATTGAGGATTTTGATGCGAAAATTGCCGACTTGTCCGGCGGCTACCGCAAGCGAATTGCCTTAGCAACGGCTTTGTTGTCCGAGCCCGATGTGTTGCTGATGGATGAACCGACAAACCACTTGGATGCGCTGTCTGTGGAGTGGTTGCAGAACTATTTGAACGGCTATCGCGGTGCTTTGCTGCTGATTACGCACGATCGCTATTTTCTCGATCGCGTTACCAATCGCATCCTGGAGATCGATCGCGGCGACCTTTACAATTATGCTGGCAATTACGCTTATTACTTGGAGAAAAAAGCCTTAGCTGAAGAATCCGCCGCCAGCAGTGTTCGCAAACACGCGGGTGTATTGCGGCGCGAATTGGAATGGCTCAAACGCGGGCCGAAGGCGCGCAGTACCAAGCAAAAAGCTCGGATCGATCGCATTAAAGATATGCGAGCCCAGGAGTTCAAAACAGCCAACGGCAAAGTCGAAATTGCCACAGCGGGCCGCCGGATTGGTAAGAAGGTGATTGAGTTACTGAATATCTCTAAGGCCTATGGCGATCGCACTTTAATTAAAGATTTTACCTACAATTTCACTCCCGAAGACCGGATTGGAATTATTGGCTGCAACGGTGCGGGAAAATCGACGCTGATGGATATCATCACCGGACGCATTCAGCCGGATTCGGGTACTGTCGAAATTGGCACAACCATTCATATCGGTTATTTTGACCAGCATTCAGAGGATTTGACGCCGAACGAAGACCAGCGAGTTATTGAATACTTGAAAAGTGTGGCCGAGTTGGTGCAAACGGCGGACGGGGAAATCATTACCGCTTCTCAAATGTTGGAAAAGTTTCTGTTTCCACCGAACCAACAGTATGCACCGATTAACAAACTTTCGGGCGGGGAAAAGCGCCGGTTATTTCTCTTAAAAGTGCTGATGAGTGCGCCAAACGTGCTGATTTTGGATGAACCGACAAACGACCTGGACGTGCAGACTTTGGCGGTTTTGGAGGATTATCTCGAAGATTTTAACGGCTGCGTGATTGTGGTGTCCCACGATCGCTATTTTCTCGATCGCACGATCGACATGGTTTTCGCCTTGGAGCCTGGGGGCAATTTGCGCTTGTATCCCGGTAATTATTCCGTGTATTTAGATTACAAGAAAGCGGAAGAAGCCAAGGAAATCAAAGGGCAAAAAGAAAAAGAAAAACTTACACGCACCGCTGAATCTAACAATTCAAAATCCACAAGTTCCACTCAAAAAAATACCAAATTTTCCTTCAATGAGAAGCGGGAATACGAACAATTAGAAAGTCAAATTCCGAAGATGGAAGCTGAAAAAGAAGACATTGAGAAGATTTTGTCTAACAATGCTCCGAGCGGGTTTGCAGAGATGAAGAAGTTATCGGATCGTTTGGCTCAGTTGACGCAGCAGATCGATCGGGCGACGGAGCGCTGGTTGGAATTGGCCGAACGGGTGGGTTAATTTGGGGTTGCTGAAATTGGAAATATTTTAAGAGATGTTTTCGATGGCTTCATAAATTTAATGAGAAACGATAAATAGCTTGGGCAGTATATCGCTCTGAAAAGAAGATACACAGCACCCCAGAGCTGTTGACAAAAAATTGTGTGGGTGATATAAACAAGTTACCCAAAAACCTGGTTTTGTGACAAAAAAACTGCATTTGAGCTTTTAACTAGGAGTAAAAAACCCGGTTTATTTGATATTTCTGCGTCAGTCCTAGTATAAATAATCAATGCAGTAGTCTTACAAAAATTACCGCCAACAATCAACAACCCAATCCAGCATCAGGAATTTTCGTCAGTAATTTTGAGCAGAGTACATCTAACTTAAACCATCTTGGATGCAGAAATCCCATTAATTCCGGTAATTGCTTGATTGCAGTTCAATCGCCATAGCTAACAATCCGGTTTCTCAGCCGATTCTGCTCAGCGACTTTAAAAAAAATCATCTTAGTCCGAGGAATACGATCAGATGAACAACAATCGACTGAAAGCTCACACAATCTCAGCTCTGGTGAGCTTAGCATTAACTGCTGCCCTTTTTACCTATTCCCCAGTCGCCGCTCAAAATACTCCCACCAATTTCCCCGCAGCCGCAGCAATGCCAACCACCGCAGCCACAGCCCCGACAACACCGCCCCTAGACACTCCCAAAGCTGGTCTCAAAAGTCCTCCCAACGCTGACAAGCCAACAGAAGTTGCCATCGGTTTCTATTTGACCAACATCAGTCGCATTAATCAATCAGATGAAACTTTTGATGTCAGCGGTTATTTGTCGGCAACTTGGCAAGACCGGCGCCTAGCATTTGACCCCAATGCAGTTGGCGACACAGAAATTCGCTACACTCCCGAAAAAATATGGGAACCAGTTTTAACAATTGTCAACTCTCCATCAGCGGCGAAAAAAGGCGCGGTGGAATTAACCGCGCAGCCCGACGGCACCGTCACTTATTTAGAACTCGTTAACGCCACGGTATCGTCTGACTTAGATTTGAGAAAGTTTCCCTTTGATTCGCAAACAGCTAAGGTTGTTTGGGAATCATTGTCTTTTGATGACCGACGTGTAGTTTTCCAAAAAGATCCCAAGATGACTGGATACAGTAAGGATTCTTTCGTTTCTTTATCCGAATGGCAAATTCTTGACGGGAAAAGTACAGTCACTTCCAACAATTTTGAACTAGAAAATAAAACCTATTCGCGATACACTTTTGAACTTAACCTCAAGCGCAATTACCAGTTTTACCTATTTAAAGTCTTTAGTCCCCTGCTGCTAATTACGCTGCTTTCTTGGGCGACTTTTTGGATCGATGCAAACACGGCTTTTACCACTCAGATGAGTGTAGGCATGACCAGCACCCTTACGGCAATAACTTTTAACTTCACTGTTGCTAATGCTTTGCCGAGATTATCTTACATGACTCTGCTGGACGCATACATATTTATTTGTTATATCTTTTTCTTTTTGTCGATTCAGGCTAATGTCACCGTACATTTCTTGCTAAAAAACCACCAAAAACCAGATTTCACCGCTGGGATGATGCAAATGTTTCGCTGGATTTTCCCCTTAGCTTTTATCGTCTGTCAAGGGATAGTAATGACAATATTTTGGCTGTCATGAAGTAAAAATTGGGAATAGGGATTAAAATTATTGTCCAAAATCCAATTTTAAGCAAACGGACAAAGAAACTTAAGACGAGTAAAAGTCTGAAATCCTTGTCAAATCTGGAACGAGATCGGAAACAGCGGCAAAAAACCCGCTTTTTTTGCGATCGCCTCAAGTAAAGCTGTGTGTCAAAAACTGCGAAGCCCCGGAGGGTGGGGTTGACAAAAGCAGTAGAATGTGAAGTAAAAGTCAGGGTAAGCAAATAAGACTGGCAGCAGAAAACAGGGGCGAAAAGGCACAACACAGGTAAAACAAAAGTCGCTCGGGCAAAGTAAGTTGGCCGAGAACTAAAAATATGGTGATGGGTGAGATACAATTGACCTGTTCTTAACCAAGAATGGGTCAACATCACAAGTATCCTGTAGAAGTCTGAAGTTGAGAATCTCAGGGTTGTCGAGGAGCGGGAGCAAACAGAAAACTATGCCTCAAAAAGTAATCGCCAAACAGATGTCTTTGGAATCAGCGTCAGAGCCGATCGCCGTGAGGGCGACGGTGGAAACAGTGCCAGCCGAAGCAGTGGCAGTAGAGTCCTACGCAGATCGGTTGATGGACGAACTGTTTGAAGGAGTCGATGGAGCATTCGACGGTAGCGGCGGACTGCCATCGGAACCCGTGCAGCCAGAATTCGTGGCGCTCAAGTCGATCTCGGTACCTCAAATAGTTTTGTCGCAGTTGGCACCCCCCCAGCCGCAGCGGGACGAAAAAGACGTAGAAGCGATCGCCCGCCAAGTCGCCCTAGAAACAGCCAAAAAACAGCAGTCCAAACAATCATTCGACAGAATCCTGCTGGGAGCAGCCTGTGGGTCGCTGCTGCTAGTCATGGGGTTATGGCTCGCAAGCAGGTCGGGACTCGTGCGCTTGCCCGCCGCCCCCGCACCAGAGACACCCGCAGCAAGTGGCAAAACAGCACCAGATACCCAGTTTGTCGAATACGTGCAGCGCTCGCTAGAAGCGATCGAACAAAAAAAAGCACCCAAAGCTAACCCCCAACTTCCAGGAGTTCCCGGAACCCCCACGCCAGGGACGCTGCCGAGCATTCCAATTTCCGGCGCGCCGCCGGCAACCGCAGGTCTTTCGACCGCAGTCAACCGCATTGCTAATGCCCTCGAACAAGCTGCCTCGCAGCCGGGAGCACCAGCACCTCAAGTCGTAGTCATCCCTCCCCCCGCTCAGGTGACTGTGGCTCCGGCTGCTCCGGTAGCGGCTGCTCCTGGTGATCCTCAAACCAGCGCCGTTTCCCCCTCGCCTGCTGCTCCAGCCTCCGGTCGTGCGATCGCCGCTGCGGGTACTCGCTCTCCCCTCGCCGCTTCCCCTTCCCCCTCGGAGTCTCCCCAGCCAAAGATTTTGGCTCGCGAAACCGAACCGGCACCAGCGCCCCCAGCCCAGCAATCCGCGCCCGCGCAGGAGCAATCGGCACCGGCCGTCAGCAGGGCCCCAACTTCCGCGCACACGCTGGTAGGGATTTTGGAGTTGGGCGATCGATCGGCTGCTTTGTTTGAAGTAGACGGCGTAGCCCGCAGAATTTATGTCGGCGAAAGCATCGGCGCTAGCGGTTGGACGCTGGCAGAAATCAAAAATCAAGAAGCCGTTATCCGCAAAGGAGGAGATGTGCGATCGGTTTTTGTCGGCCAAAAGTTCTAATCAGTCATCAGTTATCAGTCATTAGTCATCAGTCATTAGTTATGACTTAGGTCATCGGTAATCAGTAATGGGCAGCGATCGGGCTGTATATGACGAGCAGTGAAAACAGTTATAATATAGGAACCGCCAAGACGTTCTTAATTGTTGAAACCATTGCTCTTATTGCTTCTTGCTTCTATCCGTTAAATCGCTTCCCCAATTCGTTACCGAACTTTCTTCTGCTATAACTAACAACTAATACCAATTTAATGTGAAGTTGCACATATCTCGATCCCCCTAAATCCCCCTGGTTGTTGGGGGACGAAAGAGAAGAATTTTGTCCCACCCCCTACTCCCCTCCGGCGGGGGGCGCCAGGGTGATCGGATTCTATGCAACCTCATAAAAAATTGGTATAAGGAGCGATAATCGATCGCCAGTGACTAAGAACCAATGACTAATAACTAATGACCAATGACTAATGACCAATGACTAATGACTAATGACTGAGGAATTATAAAAAATGGGCTTATTTGATGATTTCAGCCGCTTTCTAGAAACCCGATTAGAAGAATTTTTGCGTAGCAATCCCCATCTGGAATTGCAGGCAATAGAAGAACAACTGAAGGAACAAGAAGAAGACACTCTGCGGCTGATTCTCGATATCCAAAAACAAGAGAAAAAACTGCAAGCCGAAATTCTCTCGGCCGCCCAAGAAATTCAGCGCTGGAACGATCGCATCAACAAAGCTAAAGCTGCTCAAAGGCTCGATTTAGCTCAAGCCGCCCAAGAGCGGCAAGCAGCTTTGCTGCGTCAGGGAAATCAGCGCTGGGGGCAAATGCAAGGCTGCAAAGAACGGATTGAAAAAGCAAAAGAACTGTACCGCCAAATTCAAGTACGGCGAAAAGAAGTCCGAGCCAAAGCTGCAGAAGCTGCAGCTCGCCCTACCACTAAAACAGAGCCAAATTGGGATACAAAGGGTTGGAATCAGAGTTCAAATTATAACAGTTTTAATGCGGCCGATCCTTTAGAAGAAAAGTTTCAACGCTGGGAAGCAGACGAAGAACTCGATCGCATGAAGCGCAATATAGGCCGATAGTTACGAAAGCATTCCAATCCTTTAGGGACGGGTTCACCCGGAACTCGGATTCTTAATCCCACACTCCGCACTTCAATAACACTACATAGTATAGTACATTGCTAGGCCCGAATGAATAAGTAAAAATACTTA
>NZ_JAUBPT010000245.1:0-7465 GCF_036700905.1 Microcoleus sp. S13_C3
CGTCCAAAAAGGACGGGCGGGACGCCCATCCCACAATAACAATTAAAATTGTAAGTTATTTAATTCGCGATCCTAAGCTGTCACGATCCAATAGCGCTCTCTCGGAACTGTATCATTCACAACAGCTACTACAACATACCTACCCTTGCGACCCTTACCATACTGCTGTGAAAATAGAAAAGTATTGCCGAAACGTAAATCACATCGAACCTCATCTGGGTCAGCTAGAGTTTTAGCAATTCTTTCCTGATAAGATGGTAGCAAATCGGGATGTGTATCAACAATATGTAGTTCTCGCTCTTCAGTGAGTTCAACCTCGCTATCGAGATATGGACAGAAAAATTGTGCTGTCACATTCCTCCATTCTTGCCAGTCCTAGTTACCTAACTTTTAAATTACCATAATTACCTGACAAGTTTAGCGATCGCCCATCCCAACCCAACTTCTCAAAAAGCACGCGCGGCGCAGATATCCTGTAGGGAATCGCCCCTGCTTGACCGATCGCCTCAACTCTGGTTAATATACAAGAATAATTAATTAAAGCCGTCCTAGAAGGACGGGGCTTTAGACCCAATTTCTTGGTAAGCTTTGGAGAGAGTGCTTGAAACTGCCCAATTATGAAAGAGCAGTCGTTCCTGAAAAGAAAATTACCGAATATCTGCTCTCACTCACCCACCGCGACGGGAAAAGCAAAGCAAAATTTTTTTTACGGTTTGGTTTTTCAGTTGATGCTTGGGAAATCATGGCAACTGCCTTGCGGCGTCATGCGGCCGACCATGAATTAGCTAAAATTGAAGAATCTCCTTTTGGCAGTCGGTACGTTATTGAAGGAGAAATGCTAGCAGCAGATGGCAGAAAACCCTTTGTGCGTTCTGTTTGGTTTATTGAAACCGGAGGCGACACTCCCAGGCTAGTAAGTGCCTATCCACCAGATTAAAAAATAAAATGATTCAAGAACTTGACAGCATTGTTTTAACAATTGATATCCCCGAAAAAAAATTAAGCCAAGGCGATATTGGCACAGTTGTTTTAGTACATCAAGGTGGGGTAGGATATGAAGTAGAATTTGTTACCTTGACGGGGAAAACATTAGCTATTATTTCACTCTTTAGCTCCCAAGTCCGTCTCATAGGTGATAGAGAAATTGCTCACGCCCGGATGCTAGCTTGAGCGTTATCTAAATGGAAGCAAAAACATTATGAACACTCACAGATTCACAGGCATCATTTACAAAGAAGAAGATAGATACATTGCCGAATGTCCAGAAATCGGCACAGTTGACCAAGGCGAAACCATAGAAGAAGCGATCGCCAATCTTAAACAAGCTACAAAACTCTATCTCGAATAATGTCCATTATTAGAGCCCCGACTTATTAAAGAAGTCGGGGTTCTAGCTACTCTTACAAATTGCAACTCATATCCCCAGATAATTGACTGAAACGCGCATTTTCCCGATAGTCTACCGGACAATCAATCACGCAAGGGACATCTTGAGCCAGGGCTTCTTTCAGAATTGGAATGAAATCCGTTGCAGATTCTACTCGATAGCCTTTTAAACCCATACTTTCGGCAAATTTCACAAAGTCGGGATTGCCAAATTTGATGAAATCGGAATGACCAAAATAATCTTGCTGCTTCCATTCAATTAACCCGTAACCGCCGTCATTAAAGATCAGCGTCACAAAATTAGTACCGACTCGCAAAGCAGTTTCTAACTCTTGGCAATTCATCATAAAACCACCGTCGCCGGTGGCTGCTATTACTTTGCGATCGGGATAAACGAGTTTTGCAGCTACCGCACCCGGAATCGCAATTCCCATCGCCGCAAAGCCGTTGGAAATCAAACAGGTATTCGGACGATCGCAATGATAGTGCCGCGCGATCCACATTTTGTGAGCTCCCACATCAGATATAAGAATATCTTCCGGGCCCAGGATTTGCCGCAAATCGTAAATGAGTTTTTGTGGCTTGATCGGGAAACCGTCGTCGGCTGCATATTGTTCGTACCCAGCGCGAATATCCGCCCGCAATTGCTTAGCAAAAGGGTCTACTTTCTCCATGCGATCGGCACGCTGCAAAATTTCATTGAGAGAATCAGAAATATCCCCCACAACTTCTATAAGAGGAATATAACTGCTGTCAATTTCTGCTGGCAGAGCTCCAATATGAATAATCGGAATTTTTCCTTCAGGATTCCACTTCTTGGGGGAATATTCAATCAAATCGTAGCCAACAGCAATCACTAAATCCGTTTCTTCAAAAGCACAGCTAATGTAATCGCGTTTTTGCAAGCCCGTCGTCCAAAGCGCCAAAGGATGAGTGTAAGGAATTACGCCTTTGCCCATGAAAGTATTAGCTACGGGAATATTCAATCGAGTAGCAAATTGTGTCAAAGCATCGCTGGCGTTAGCGCGGATCGCGCCGTTTCCTACTAAAAGCAGAGGACTTTTTGCCTTGGAAATTGCCACAGCGGCTTTATTCAAGCTTTGGTAAGCGCCAAAAGTTTTTTCGCGGTTGTCTTTGGTGAGCGGCTGTCCTTCAGCAGGCATGGCTGCGATGTTTTCAGGTAAGTCAATGTGAACTGCTCCCGGCTTTTCACTTTGAGCTACTTTAAAGGCTTTGCGGACAATTTCTGCCGTCGTGCTGGGGCGAACAATTTGAGCATTCCACTTAGTAACTGGCGCAAACATGGCGACCAAATCTAAATATTGGTGCGATTCTATGTGCATTCTGTCTGTGCCGACTTGTCCGGTAATTGCTATTAAAGGAGCGCCGTCTAAGTTGGCGTCAGCAACTCCTGTCATTAAGTTAGTTGCGCCCGGGCCCAATGTGGACAAGCAAACGCCGGCTTTGCCGGTGAGACGACCGTAAACGTCTGCCATGAATGCGGCGCCTTGTTCGTGGCGAGTAGTAATAAATTTAATTGAAGAGTTTCTCAGGGCTTCTAAAACTTCTAAATTTTCTTCTCCGGGAAGTCCGAAGACGTATTCGACGCCTTCATTCTCTAAACATTTTACCAATAGTTGAGCTGTGTTCATTTCCGTTTTTCTCCTCGGTTAATGGGGGTTTTGGGTCTTTCTTTTTCAACCGATCGCACAAATACTAAATGGGAATTTTTAACCGCAGGTAAACGCAGATAAACGCAGGCTTATGTAGATTTGTGCGATCGGTTGATAGAGTGGGAGATTATTTCACCCACACTGTTTTTATGTTAACAAATTCGTGCATTCCTTGGATGCTCAATTCGCGTCCGTAACCGGAGCGTTTGATGCCGCCGAAGGGCAATCTGGGGTCGGATTTTACTAAGCCGTTGATGAATACGGCGCCTGCTTCTAGTTCGGAAATAAATCGATCGCTCTCTTCTCTTACTGTAGTCCAAGCGGTCGCACCCAAGCCAAAAGATGTGCTGTTTGCCAGTTCGATCGCCTCATCGATGCCTGCAACCCGGAATACTAAAGCTACGGGCCCGAAAAATTCTTCTTGACGCGCAGCAGCATCCGGGGGAATCTCTGCCAGAATAGTTGGCAAGTAGAAATTGCCGCCATTCTCTGACAATGCCCGGCCCCCTGTCAGAAGTTTTGCTCCCGATTGGATGCAAGTTTGCACTTGATTGTCCAAGTCTTTGAGGATTGCCGGAGTAGCTAAAGGGCCGATATCAGTTTCGGGCAACATCGGATCGCCTACTTTTAATTGCTCGAATTTTTCGACAAATCCTTTGATGAATTCGTCGGCGATATCTTCTGCTAAAATAAAGCGTTTGGCGGCGATGCAAGATTGACCGTTATTCAGCATCCGCGCTGTCACAGCAGTTGATAAAGCTGCTGCTAAATCGGCGCTGGGCATCACAATAAATGGGTCGCTTCCTCCCAATTCCAGCACTACTTTTTTCAAATTTTTGCCCGCATTTGCTGCCAAACTTTCACCCGCTGGTTCGCTGCCGGTGAGGGTTGCTGCTTTGATACGATCGTCCGCAACGAGATCGGCTACTTTGTCGGCGCCGACTAACAAAGTTTGAAAAACTCCTTCGGGAAAGCCAGCTTCCCTGAAAATTTCTTCGATTTTCAAAGCGCACTGCGGCACATTGGAAGCGTGTTTGAGCAAGCCCACATTGCCCGCCATCAGTGCTGGCGCCGCAAACCGAAAAACTTGCCAAAATGGGAAATTCCACGGCATGACGGCTAAAATAGCCCCTAGTGGTTGGTAGCGGACAAAGCTGCTGCTAGCGTCAGTGGTTGCCGGTACGTCTGCCATAAATTGAGCGGCATTTTTGGCGTAATAGCGGCAAACTAAGGCGCATTTTTCCACTTCGCCGATCGCAGATTTGAGCGTTTTGCCCATTTCCAGGGTCATCATTTCAGCGTAAATTTCGCGATCGCGTTCCAAGATGTCTGCCGCTTTCTGCATCCACAGAGCTCGCTGCTCAAACGGCAGGTGGCGGTATTTGTTAAAAGCTTGCTGTGCTAATTCCAGCTTAGCTTCGATTGCCTCATCCGCGATCGGCTCGAAAGTTTTCAGCGTTTCTCCCGTTGCTGGGTTGATAGTAGCAATAGCCATTGTTTCATCTCCTGTGTGAAAAACACAAAACTCCCTTCTAGTTTTCAGCCTAGGCAGGGAGTTGTATCAAGGTATTACAAAATAGGAATTTACCAGCCACGTTTTCTTTCAGGTCTTGCCAATTTGCAAGTGCCGCGATTTGTTTAAATTTCTCTACTTTTAATTATAGTCCAAGATGTCGATCGCAAATCTTAAGAAAATTTGTCTTTAAAACTGATGTCGATCGCGAAATACGATCGGAGAATGCAGTGCGATCGCATCCTGGGTAACGCACGATCGGGTTGTGGACTGGAAGACTTCGCACCTTGACGGCTGGTTGAATTGAGGCAAGATACTCGCATCCTCGATACCGCAGAACCCGATGTCAGCTAAATATTGGCTGAAGTCCTTCTCTAATTTCCGGATGGCTGGTGTGGCTCGCTGAAAATATCATCTAACAGCAAAAAAGTATCATTTGCCACATCGTCCAAACAAGACAGCGAGGTTAAGCGTGAAACAGATTGTTGAATTTCGCCTGGAAAGCGGCGACTCGATTTTTGTGGAAGTGGATCGGGCAGAACTAACTGACGATCGCATCGGTCTTCGCGATGAACTCACTCAAAAAGCGCAACAGACTTTCGAGTCTGCCCTCGAAAAAATCAAGCCCCTAACGAATGCCATTATGACCAAGGTTCGTAGTCTGAACGATCCAGCCGATGAAGTGGAAGTCAAATTTGGCATCAAAATGAGTGCTGAACTGGGCGCGGTTATTGCTTCTGGCAATGCCGAAGTCAACTATGAAATTACGCTGAAGTGGCAAAGGAAGTCACAAGATGACAGCAGCACTTGAGCCATCGCTGGTCAGAATTTATTCAAATCGGGGAAGTGTTATCGGTGCTGGCTTCTTAGTTTCCCAAAAGCGCATCCTCACCTGCGCCCATGTGATAGCCGATGCTTTGGGAATTGACAGAAAAACTGCCGAGATGCCCGATCAAAAAGTCAGCTTGGACTTCCCGTTCCTGGCACCAAAACAGTTCCTCACAGCTAGGGTAATTTTCTGGCGACCTGTTAATCCGGATGAGTTTCCAGAAGATATTGCTGGATTGGAGTTAGAGACTCCTGCCCCAAACGCTGCAAGACCTACTCAATTGCTCACATCAGACGAATTGTGGGGGCATCGTTTCCGAGTTTTGGGTTTTCCAGATGGTAAACCTAATGGTGTTTGGGCTTCTGGTGAGTTACGCGGCAATTTAGCCAGTGGTTGGGTGCAGCTTGAGGATGTCAAACAAGAGGGTTATAGATTAGAGCCTGGTTTTAGTGGTGCGCCGATATGGGATGAGGATCTACAGGGTGTAGTAGGAATGGCAGTAGCAAATGAAACAAAACGACCCGAAACCAAAGCTGCCTTTTTTATTCCCGCGAACGTGCTAATTAAAGCTTGGCCTGAGTTCGGGGAACAAGCCATTCCCCCTTGTTCTCCAATACCCGAAAAACCAGAACAATTTTTACGCTCAAAACTTTCTCAGGAGATTAAGCGACCAGGAGCATTAATCCGCGTTAAAACTTCTCGACCAAGGAACAGAATTTTTTTAATAGCAAAGAAAATTATCAGTGAGATAACTCCGAAAGACTATCAAGCATTCTCCGTGAACTTTCAGTCGGCAAACAATGCGTTAACCAGCTCGGATCAGTTATTGCAGTGGTTCTGTGCCCAAATTACGTCGAATCTTCAGATAGAAAATACACTAGCTGAGTCTTGGCAGGAAGCACCACCCAGCAACACCAAATGTACTAACTACTTTGAAAAATACCTGTTACCGAAAATCTCAAATCCCCTTGTGTTGGTCTTGTATAACGTGGAGTGGATTCTCGCTTGTCAACCGATCGCAGACAATTTTTTTGGATTGCTGCGATTTTGGAAACAGGATCTTGCGAAAGAGGATAGTTGGAACAAATTGCTGTTAGTCATTGTGCATTCCGAAGAGATCAAAACCAATCCGCCGTTTGATGTAGCATTTGTGATTAATTTTCCAGAGCCAGAAGTGGGACAATGACGTTTCACATTTGCATGATTTGTATCAATAGTATTTCACAGTAATTGGAGGATAAACTTATGTACCAATTGTCAGGAAATTTACCACCAGATTCGCCCACCTATGTCGAGCGTGAGGCAGATGAAAAATTATACAAAGAATTGAAATCGGGTAAGTTTTGTTATGTCCTGGGTCCGCGGCAAACTGGCAAATCCAGTTTAAAAGTGAGAACAATGAAACGGTTGAGAACAGAAGGGTTTGTTTGTATTGATATTGACCTTAGTGGGATCGGCAAGGATATCACAATAGATCAATGGTACGCAGGGGTGATCGCTCGTCTAGCAAAAGGTGTAAATCTCCCCGATTTTAATGTAACTACCTGGTGCAATCTTTATCGTGAACAGTCGGCGGTGGATCGATTGAGCAAATTTATTGAAGATAAATTAGTTCCTCATTCCCAAAAAATTGTCATTTTTGTAGATGAAATTGACTGTGTTCTCAGTGATAGCCTGAAGGGCAAGCTAGATGATTTTTTCGCATTGATCCGAAGTTGTCATAACGAACGGGCTAGTAAACCAGAATACGCGCATATAAATTTCGTGCTGTTAGGGGTAGCCACTCCCTCAGATTTGATCGCCGATCCAAAGATCACCCCGTTTAATATTGGTACAGCAATTGAGCTTAACGGCTTTTATCTGGAGGAAGCTGAACCTTTACTTCAGGGATTAGAGGGGAAAGTTAGCAATCCCCATGCGGTGCTGCAAGCAGTCTTAGATTGGACGGGTGGGCAACCTTTTCTTACCCAAAAAATTTGCGAACTTATAACCCACACTCCGCACTTCAATAACACTACATAGTATAGTACATTGCTAGGCCCGAATGAATAAGTAAAAATACTT
>NZ_JAUBPT010000246.1:0-7193 GCF_036700905.1 Microcoleus sp. S13_C3
TCATCTTTATTTGACGATTTTACTAGCTTTTTCATTTTAACTCTTTTTTGACACATTCGCAAAAGTGAGATGCACCCAATTTGTCTGAAGACAGTTTAACAAATTATTAGAAAAACAACCAATTACCAATTACCAATTATTACTGTATTTTACTAACTCATAACTTAGGTAATTGGCACAGGTTGGGCGACTGCGGCAAATAAGGTGTGCCATGTACACCCTACTTTAATTCCGCGAATCGGCGGCTTAACATCCAATAAGGTTCAGTTAAAACTATTTATTCCGGGCGAGATCCCCCTAAATCCCCCTGATTGTTGGGGGACGCAAGAGTAATTTCTTGTCTCCCCCGACCTAGGGGCGGTGCGACCCCTACTCCCCGTGCCCGCCCTTGGCTAGGGGGGATCGAGCTTAACTGAGCCGTATTGGCTTAACGTCAGGTTTTCAACCCTAATTCGATCCTATTTGTAACCTCTATTTTTCTCCGACCAAATGCGGGTTGGTAGTCCCCAAACATAGACAAATCCTTCGGCAGCTTTGTGATCGAATTCGTCCTCTGCGCCGTAGGTTGCTAAGTCGAAACTGTACAGAGAATTGTCAGATTTGCGGCCGACAATGGTCGCATTTCCTTTGAACAGTTTGAGCCGCACGGTTCCAGTTACTCGCTTTTGCGTGTCCTGAATAAATGCGTCTAAAGCGGTTTTCAAAGGATTGTACCAAAGACCGTTATAAATCATTTGGCTGTAGGTTTCTTCGATGCCTCGCTTGTATCGCGTCACATCTGCTGTCAGCGTCAAACTTTCTAAGTCTCGGTGCGCGTGCATCAAAACTAAAATCGCTGGTGTTTCGTAAATTTCGCGCGATTTAATCCCGACGAGGCGGTTTTCAATCATGTCAATCCGGCCGACTCCGTGGTTTCCGACTATTTCGTTGAGTTGGGAAATTAAGGCGACTGGTGATAACTCTTTGCCGTTCAAAGTGACAGGATTTCCGAACTCGAAACCGATTTCAATATATTCGGGTGTGTCGGGAGTTTGTTCGATCGCCTTTGTCATCAAATAAACTTCCTCTGGCGGTTCCGCCCAAGGATCTTCGAGGATTCCGGCTTCAATTGCCATTCCCAATAAGTTGCGATCGATACTGTAAGGCGAAGACTTTTTCACCGGCGACGGAATGCCGCATCTTTCGCCGTATGCGATCGTTTCCTCGCGGCTCATTTTCCACTCCCGCGCCGGTGCTAAGATTTTAATCTTGGGGTTGAGCGCGCCGATCGACACATCGAACCGCACCTGATCGTTTCCTTTGCCGGTGCAACCGTGGGCGATCGCATCTGCACCGTATTTTTCCGCAGCTTCTACTAACAATTTAGCAATCAGCGGGCGAGCGAGGGCAGTCGAAAGGGGATAACGGTTTTCGTAAAGTGCGTTAGCTTGAATCGCTGGAAACGCATAGTCTTTGACAAATTCTTCGGTAGCATCAATAACTAAAGATTCCGAAGCACCGGATGCTAAAGCTTTTTTGCGGATCGGTTCTAATTCGTCTCCCTGTCCCAAATCCGCGGCCAGAGTAATTACTTCTTCAACACCCCACTCGTTTTTGAGGTAAGGAATGCAGACGGAGGTATCGACTCCGCCCGAATATGCTAGGACAACTTTTTTAGCGCGACTCATTGTTCTTTACATCCTGAATTTAACTGACATCTTGCACCCTTGTCACTAAGCTTTTCAGGGCGGGCTCTTCGACCCAACCCCTACTCCCCACAAAAAAATATCATTTTTGTGGAACAGGCATCTTGCCTGTTCTGGAGAATGGTGTAAGATGCCTGCCCCACAATAAAATTAAATGTTTGTGGAACAGGCATCTTGCCTGTTCTGGAGAATGGTGCAAGATGTGATATTTAACCGACTTTTCATTATGCACCTAATTGAGATCGATTCTTGTCAGAAATAGTACAGATTTATATATTCTTTTTTTGCTAAACTTGGCTATTTACCGGGGGAGTTGCTGCGAAAAATCTGCTACCGTGGGATACGGTAACTGTGGCGATGGGGAAAAACCGTGTTTTTTAGTGTTGTGATTCCGACGTATAATCGTAAACCGATTTTGGCAAAATGTCTACTGGCTTTGGAAAATCAGCAGTTCGGTGAGATTGTCAGAGAGTATGAAATAATTGTCGTGGACGACGGATCGACGGACGGGACGCTGGAGTGGTTGGCCGCAAATGCTGACTTGTTGCCTCATGTGCGATCGATCTGTCAATCTCACCAGGGCCCGGCGGCGGCTCGGAATTTGGGCGTTGAAGATGCTAAGGGCGATACGATTATTTTTATTGACAGCGATTTGGTGGTAACAGAGCATTTTTTGCAAGCACACGCCGATGCTTTACTACAGGGTTACAAAGATACTGATGCTGTTTTTACTTACGGCAGCGTGATTAATACTTGCAATTTCGACAATCCTACCTCAGAACCTTACAAAATTACCGATTTTTCGGCGGCTTATTTTGCTACGGGAAATGTGGCGATCGCCCGCCACTGGCTGCTGGCTGCTGGACTTTTTGACAATCGCTTTCAACTGTACGGATGGGAAGATTTAGAGTTGGGAGTTAGGTTAAAAAAATTAGGTTTAAAACTCATTAAATGTCCGGCTGCTGTCGGCTATCACTGGCATCCACCTTTTAGTTTAGAGCAAATTCCGGGCATGATTGACCGCGAAATTCAGCGCGGTAGAATGGGAGTTTTGTTTTATCAAAAACACCCAAGTTGGGAAGTACGGATGATGATTCAAATGACTGTTTTGCACCAAATCCTGTGGGGAGTTTTATCATTAGGTGGGATGCTTAACGAGCGAACGATGACTCCTTTTTTGCAGTGGTTGATTGACCAAGGCAAGCCGCAGTTAGCTCTAGAAATTGCTCGGATTTTTCTGAATTGGTATAACGTGAAAGCCGTGTACGCCGCTTGCGGGGAATTGCAGGCAGAGAACAACATACCATAAATCAGCCCGACAGCGCCAATAAAATATAAGATATTGTAGGAGTTTTTCAGGAGCCATTGGTCTCAAGTTAAGCTCATAATTAGTAACGGTATACTGTTTGACAATTATGCCTACACTGCCCTAGCGCTGCTTCAGAAGGGGGATTTAGGGAACAGGGCTCTTTCGGGGCAACCACGGGGGATTGCCCCTACGAAAAACCAGGCTTTTGTAGGGGCGGTGCCAAGAATGCCCGCCCCCACCCAGAGATGATTTCATAGGCATTTCAGGCATCGGTGGAACCGGGCGTGGGTTTTGCCCCTACAAGAAAATGAAACCGCCCTGGATTTAGGGAACTCAAGACTTGGATACAAACCCGAAAAAAAAGAACTTTAGTCTTAAGTTGACACCCTTCGGTCTGTTTTAATTAACCTTTCGAGTGTGGGTATCTAGTGACCAAACACAATAGAGAGCCACCCGGTAAAGGGAGGAAAAACCGGGTTATAAAAATTGTAAAAGTACAACTTTTACCTCTAATCAAAATTCCTTGCTTAGCCTGTGATTTGAGGCATCAAGGCTGTTTTCTCACTCGGCTCCGATAAGTTGAGCCACCAACATTTTCAAAAGAGCAGTGTTTTTGATATAATGACAGATGATTTAGGAGTGTGCTATATAGTCAATAGTTGTGCTGGTTCATCGGAGAGTGTTAGCTACAAGCGGTTAATGACTTTAAAAATATTCCCACATATACAACTTGAATAGTTGGAGGGTTTGCTGTGAATACAACTGACGATAAAAATCCCAGACTAGAAACAATTAGGCTTCAAAACACTGTCTTACAAGAAAATATTTTAATGGTGGACGACCATCCAGAAAGCTTGCGACTTTTATCCCAGCTTTTGTCTAAGCGGGGATATAAAGTGCGGCCGACACGAGATGGCAAATTGGCTCTTAACTTTGCTCTGTCGAGTCCACCGGATTTGATTTTGCTGGACATTATGATGCCAGGTATGGATGGCTATCAAGTCTGCGAACAGCTAAAAGCTTGTCCGCAAACCAAACACATTCCTGTGATTTTTATTAGCTCTTTAAATGAAGTTTTTGATAAAGTCAAAGCTTTTTCGGTGGGGGGGGCCGACTACATTAGTAAACCATTTCAAACAGAAGAAGTGGTGAGCCGTGTCGAAAATCAACTGCTTCTGAACCGTCTTTATAAACAAATTTTAGCACAAAATGCGCTGCTGCAAGCAGAAATAGAAGAACGCAAGCGGATCGAAGCCGAACTCCGAGACAGCCAACGCTGGCTTTCGGCCGTAATTCAAACACATCCTAATCTTTTGTACGTTTCCGATTTGATTGAACAGCGAACTCTGTATATCAACCGCGAAATCTATAGCGATATTGGCTACACCCTGGAAGAAATCCAGCAGATGGCAGGAGGATTTCTTCCTAACTTAATACACCCTGACGATTTGCCCGGATTCTCAGAACACATGAGCAGGATTGAGGCAGCAAAAGACGGTGAAAGCTTTGAGTTTGAGTACAGAATTCCGCACAAAAATGGTGAATATCGCTGGTTTGTTAGCGTGGATACAGTGTTCGCCAGAACACCAGACGACAAACCTTGGAAAATTTTAGGAACGGCTACTGAAATTAGCGATCGCAAACAAGCAGAACTCGAACTTAAAACAGCTTTAGCTGCTTTGGAACGGCAAATTAAGCAAAGATTTCTGCTAGAAACAATTACTCTGGAAATTCGTTACAGCTTAAAGCAGGAGCAAGTTTTTCAAACGGCGACTGCCCAAATTGGTCGCATTTTTAATGCTGATTGCT
The DNA here is from genome assembly GCF_036700905.1 of Microcoleus sp. S13_C3. Taxonomy (NCBI): domain Bacteria; kingdom Bacillati; phylum Cyanobacteriota; class Cyanophyceae; order Oscillatoriales; family Microcoleaceae; genus Microcoleus; species Microcoleus sp. S13_C3. The sequence goes on from NZ_JAUBPT010000246.1 coordinate 4,804, forward strand.
GCTTGGTTCACACCTACACAGAACACCCTATTCCCAGAATTGTTAATGTCGCTGAGTACAGAAAATCCGCATCCAAATCGCTTTTAGATTTAGAAATTCCCATAGAGGGCAATCCTCACGTTCAGTTTTTATTGTCCCAAGATCAAGCTGTAGTTTCTAACGATGTTTTTTCCGAACCGCTGCTAGAAAACGTCCGAGATTTGTGCAGTCAAATAGGTTTGAAGTCGATGATATCCATCCGCACTTCCTACCAGGGAAAAGCCAACGGAATGATATGCTTGCACCAGTACGATCGCCCGCGCCACTGGACACCAGATGAGATCGGATTATTGAAAACTGTGGCGGCACAAATGGGAATTGCGATCGCTCAAGCCAATCTTCTCGAACAAGATAAACAACAGCGACTTAAACTTCAACAAAGCGAAGCTAGTCTAGCAGCAGCCCAAAAAATTGCCCATATCGGCAGTTGGGAATTTGATTTAGTCACAAATAAAATTACTTGGTCAGAAGAAGTATTCCGCATTTTTGGTCTTGACTCAAGTGCAACTGAACCGACATCTGCCAAACTTTTAAAGATGTGTCATCCCGACGACAGAGAATTATTTCAACAAACAGTCAGCCTGACTATCTCACAAGGAATTTCCTACAAAAGAGAGTTCCGATTTTTGCATCCTAGCGGTCAAATTATATACGTGGAAGGAAGGGGAGAAGCTGTTTTTAGCGAAACTGGGGAAGTAATCAAACTGTTGGGAACAGTGATGGATATTAGCGATCGCAAACAAGCCGAAGCAGCTTTGCAAATTAGCGAAGAACGTTTTTATCTGGCATTTGAAGGCAGTGCGATGGGATTGTGGGATTGGAATCTGGCCACGGGAGAAGTCTATTTTAATCCCCGGTGGAAAATGATGCTGGGATATGAAGTAGAGGAAATAGCAAATAGTTTTGCATCCTGGGAGCAACTGGTACATCCAGAGGATTTGTCTCCGGCTAAAGCAGCGCTAAATGCTCACCTGGAAGGCAAAAATCCTACTTACGAAGTGGAATTTAGGATGCTGACAAAATCCGGGGAGTGGAAGTGGATTTTAGCTCAAGCGAAGGTGATGGAACACGACGCTTCGGGAAATCCTTTGCGGATGACGGGCACCCATATTGATATTAGCGATCGCAAACAAGCCGAAGTAGAGTTGCAATTTAGCGAACAGCGAGAACGAGAAAAAGCGCAACAGTTAGAACTAACTCTGGCCGACTTAAAAAAGGCTCAATCTCACCTTATTCAAGCCGAAAAAATGTCAAGTATCGGGCAAATGGTAGCCGGAATAGCCCATGAAATCAATAACCCGATTAGCTTCATCTACGGCAATATTATTCCCGCCGCACAGTACGCTCGCGATTTGGTGAAGTTGCTCCAATTCTACCAGCAATACTATCCTGAACCAGTTCCAGAAATAGCCCAAGAATTGGAAGAAGTCGAGGTGGATTTTATAGCTGGCGATTTCCCGAAAATCATGGCTTCAATGCAAGAAGGTGCTAACCGCATTAAGCAGATAGTGCTGTCTTTGAGAAACTTTTCTAGACTCGACGAAACAGATCGCAAAGTAATAGACATTCATGAAGGAATAGAGAGCACGTTGGTGATTTTGCAGCACCGATTCCAGTCACAGCCAAAACGTCGGGAGATTCAAGTTATTAAAAATTACGGGAACCTGCCCAAAGTCGAGTGTTATCCGGCTCAATTAAACCAGGTATTTATGAATTTGCTGGTGAATGCGATCGACGCTATAGAAGAGTCATCAGCCCACTGTACTTGCAAAGTTAACCAGATTCGCATTGTTACTGAACTCAGCAGCGAAAATAAAGTGTGTGTGCGGATTTATGACAGCGGGCCCGGTATCCCTCCCGAAGTTCAGTCAAGGATGTTTGACCCGTTTTTTACTACCAAACCTGTCGGCAGCGGCACTGGTTTGGGGTTGTCGATTAGTTACCAAATAGTTAAAGACACCCACGGCGGTAAGTTGGAGTGTCATTCAGAAGTTGGCCGGGGAACAGAATTTGCGATCGAACTGCCGATTTCGCAAAAGTTGAAAGTTGAAAGTTAGGATAAGCTGTTAAATCATGGGCGGTAAATTAACCATAATTCTTGTAGGGGCCGGTTCACCACAAATCTATAATATTACTCACAGATGAGCGTAAACCCCCTCGACCGTCAGATGGGGGGCAATTGCAACGGATATCATATTAATTGTGTATCAGAACCTATTTTAGGGTGCGTGATAACCTGACATTTTCTCCCGTATTTCCTGCGAACGGTCTGTCATTTAGGATCGCGAATTAAATAACTTACAATTTTAATTGTTATTGTGGGATGGGCGTCCCGCCCGTCCTTTTTGGAC
>NZ_JAUBPT010000247.1:0-7112 GCF_036700905.1 Microcoleus sp. S13_C3
TATTTGTTGATTTTGTAAATCAAATCTTGAGTGTTTACTTATCTTAACATGATTTGGTTTTTTTACGCCTACCTACTCAATTATTAGCAAAGAGCTTAAAAATAATTACATTATTTTGGATTTACCTTTGAACGATATCAATTTAATTATTTTCCCAGATTGGTCTGTAGAAGAAGAGTCTCTTGGCCGGGAATTGCAGGAAGTAATTATGGCGATAGCTACTCACCACGACAGAAGCAAAATGACTCTCCTGATAGATTGTGGCAAGATTTCCGAAGAAGATGCAGGTATGCTTGTCTCAAGTGTCATTATGAATCTTTTTATGGAAGAAGATTTAGATGTTTCCCAATTGCCACAAATTTCCATAGTGGGGGAAATAGGAAAAATGAATAGAATGGAATGGGAAGCTCTGCTATCGCGCGTTCACTTTCGCATAGTTTTAAAGAACGAAAACAAACAAACAATCGCTAATGTCAGAGCGGAACACATTCCCACTTACGAGCTAAACAGCTTATAACCTGTATAATTACATGCCTTACACATTGTTCTATAGCGTGGCATCAAGTAGGTAGGCGTAAAAAAACCAAAATATGTTAAGATAAGTAAACACTCAAGATTTAATTTACAAAATCAACAAATATGGGCGCTCGTTTAAGAGTATTTCTCAATCAAGAAGAAGACCGAACACTATTTGAATTGAGGACGGCAACAACAGTACCTCAAAAAGTAAAAGATCGAGCGCAAATTATTAGATTAAACTCCCAGGGGTGTTATGTGGAGGAGATTGCAGCTCATTTTAATTGTAGAGAGCAAACAATTAGAGAAGTAATTCATCGGTGGGTGAAAATGGGTTTGGGAGGATTATGGTCAACCAAAGGCAGAGGGGTCAAAGCCAAATGGAAAGAATCAGACATTGTTCATCTAGAAGAATGTCTCCTCAATGAACCACGCAGATATAATAGTCGTCAACTTGCTCAAAAATTAGAACAGGAACGCGGGGTCAAATTAAGCCCTGACAGATTAAGACGCATCCTCAAAAAAAAAAGATTATTTGGAAACGAACCCGACCAAGCCATAAAGACAAGCAAGACCCATTACAACGCTCGATTAAACAGGCAGATCAAGATATGTTAGAGTTGGCAGCGGCGGCAGGAGAAATCGATCTGAAATATCTGGATGAATCAGGTTTTTGCTTGTGGAGTCCCACTGGATATACATATTACCCAATTGGAGCGCAAAAACGGTTAGAGCCAACGAAACGAAGGGGGCGAAGACTTAGTATTTTAGGCTTGCTACAACCGTGTATTAATTTCGCGTATGGGTTGGCTGTCGGGAGTTTTAGCAGCAAATCATATATCACTATGATGGAAAATGAAGCACAACAAGCTGAGCTGGAAATGAAATTAACTGGACGGATCAGAGTGATAATTCAAGATAATGGTCCCATACACAAATCTCTGGATGTCCAACAAAAATGGTCTCAGTGGGAAAGCCAGGGATTGTATATTTTCTTTTTACCTAAATACTGTTCGGAAATGAACAAGATTGAACTGGAATGGCAACAACTTAAAAATCATGAACTGGTCGGACAAATGTTTGAAGATGAACTAGATCTTGCCTACGCAGTAATGGATGGAATTGAAGCGAGAGGGCAACGAGGAAATTACACAACTAATCGCTTTAAATTCAGTTCCAATTCCGCTTGTTAACATTTCTTTACTTGCCTTGGTTTTTTTATACCGACCTACTCAGTTAGTAAGTTGTATCAAGATATTTTGACCACATTTGTTGATACGCTTTTTCCATATCTCGTGTAAATTCCTTGCCATTCCAAAGCGGAGCCGTTTGTCGTGACTGCCGCAGTTTCCAGGATACTTGCTGCCGCAAAACTGGATCTTTCCCTAAGCGAATTCCCCATTCTACATACTCTTCATCAGTCCAAGCAATTCCTTCTGTGATACCCGCATTCCTCATCATCGCGTAGCTGTTGCGAGCTGAAAACTGCTGTCCTACACGGGTTACCAAGGGAACACACATCCACAGCGTCTCCATTGTTGTTGTAGCTCCATTATAGGGGTAGGTATCTAGCACTACGTCAGCAATACCTAAATTAGCGCGGTGAACTTGCTCCGAAGGAGCTAAGGGCAAAAACTTGAGGCGATCGGGATTGATACCCTCTGATTCTGCAATTTGGACAAAAAAGTTTTTGAGTGATTCTTGATCGGCCAAACCTTTAATTAAAAAGTAACTATTCGCTACTTCTTTGATAATTTGCATTTGCAGCCGTGCAGTATTAGGATTGTACTTATATCCCCTCTGAGCGCTAAGATAGATAACTGCATCGCTTGGGATATCCAACTGATCGCGCCGGATACTTGGCACACTTACCTCAAAACCATCTACTGCTATGTAAGTTTGAGGCAAACGCCAGATTTTTTCTGCATAGTAGTCCTGAGCAGATTCTGGTAAAACATAAGGATCGGCAATATAGTAATCAATAGTTGGCACACTTGAAGCATCCCAACCTAGCCAAGTTACCTGAACTGGTGCTGGCTTAATAGCTAGCGTCTCGCAGGAAGAAGTTAGAGTAATGCTGTCGAGATCCACCAAAATATCAATCTCATCTTCAAAAATTTTCTCAGCAGCTTCTTGACCATCTAATCCTAATCGATAAGCTTTGTCTGCTTTGCTAATGTACCAGTCTTGTAACTGATTCTGGCTCATTTCCGCTCCAACCATATAAGCATGGATTTCAAAACGCTCCTGGTCATGATGCTGGAAAACCCATCGTGCTAACCAACCTACCGAATGAGTGCGGAGGCAATGGGAAAGATATCCAATCTTCAACCGTTTAGGAGACTCATCAGTCTTTAAGTAAAGACGCGAACTCCACTGGCGACATAGCTCTACTTTTTCATGGGCATAGTTTTCAATGTTTACTTGACAAAGTTGAGCTACTTGACGACGAATTTGTGTATTTTCCTGGGGTTTATCCTGAAAGTACGGGAAAAAAAATACCGAAGCAAATAAGCGAATTGTGGCACTGGAATCGAGGTTGGTTGGCCGATCTTCAAGCAAAGATGCCAACAAGGATTTTTGTAATTCCAAGGCTGAACAAAATTCCTCCCAGTAGCCACCGGCACTCATCAGAGCACGCATGATTAAAAGATTTGCATAAACCTTATCTGCTAAGCTTTCCATGAGAGAATAGCAAAAGTTTGCAGTTTCGATTCCCTTATTATATTCATTATTATCTTGATAAAAAGCAGACAAAGATCTTAGTAACTCTGGATGTTGAGGTTCGAAACGCAAGCCGAGCTCAGTAAAGCGTATTGCTAATTGATATTGCTTAGCTGAGTAAGCTATTTTATAAATAAATGGAATTAGGATATCAAGTAAGACTTGTGATTCTTTGATATAAGGTAGACAAGATTCTGTTAAATCATAGGATGAGGGATGGAAAGGAGCCTGATCTAAAACATTTTTTAACACTTGGAGAAACAATTCAGAGTCTATCGCCATTTCTGCTTCTGACTTGAGTAGCTCTAAAATGCCTAAATCTTTTGGTTCATTTCCTGTGTAGGTTCTTTGCAGAGTGGAAAGTCCAATCAAATGTAAGAGGTTATTAATATCGGTAGGATTAATTTCGCGTATGTGTTGGCGAATTGCCCAAGCTACTGCATAATCTCCCACTTCCCATCTGCGCCGCTCTGCTTCTGCGTGCAATATCTGTACCAATTCTTCTGTCCATAAATCTATTTCTTCTGTCTCCCCCTCTGCCATTGCCAATAGCCAAGTAGTCTGAGCCTCTGCCTCTTGTCCCTGTAACAGCAACATCAACCCCAACTGCCAGTAGTAAAACTTGACACCCGGATTTAGTGCGAGTGCTTGTTCGTATATCTTGGCACCTTTGGTATAATTCCCTTGGAGTAAGTATTGATGTGCTTCCTCCTGCCAATCAGATGACATAGCTAGTAGATTATTAGAAAACATAGGGCAATATAAATAGTTTTGTATAGGAAACTTTTGTTACAGGTTTAGTTAACACTTAAAGCGGGTAGCATACATTACACTACCCGCTCTTTTTTTATTTCAACAAGTAGTGATTGTTGAGCTCAACAATTACTTAATAACTTCTGTCATAGTGCCGCAAGTAGGGGCAGTAGTACCATCAGGCGTAATTGCTGTAGGACCAACCCCAGCGCCTGACTCACAAAGTAGACTTTGCGTAGTTTTTGCTTCGTTTCCACCGGTTCCAACCAACGCTACAACTCCGGCATAGCCTTTGAGAGGACTGCTAGCACCAGGAGTTGCAGCAGAGCTAACTCCACCACCAGGTGCTCCTATGGTGTAAGTATAGTTGCTGGTTTGAGTTTTTAGACCAATACCCAAGCTTGAGATATTGTTGGCAAACACAGTATTTTCAGCGAAGTAAGCTTGCTGAGCCTTGTTAATGGAGCTGAGGTACTGCTTAGCTTCTGACTGCTTGGCTTTGTTAGCTTGGCTGAGGAACGAAGGCAGAGCAATAGCAGACAAAATGCCGATAATGATGATAACGACCAGCAGTTCAATCAGGGTGAAACCTTGATCCTGTCTTCTTTTGTTGATGTGTTGCAGGAACTTGGCTTTAAATTCAGTCTTCATAAGTTTTTTCTCCTTGAGGGGTGGGATGCTCGATTTCTAACTCTTAAATGTAACTTACCCAGTTGTCGGCGCTTTAATATCACCCCAAACTATTTTTTTTTTCAACTCCTGGCTCTAAGGCTCCAAAAGCACATACAGAAAGGCTTCCAACCTACTGAACATTTCCTTGACTTCCTCAAAGGCTGTCTGCTCGCTAACAGGCTCTAGGTTAACAGCCATCTGGGAGCGGATTTGGAGCCACCCTTCCACGATCGACACCACAGACTGCGGCCCCTCCCAAAGAGGTAGCAAGCAAGCCGCCATTGTACTCTCGATCGCCACTGGCGCTAGAGTTGGCACAATAATATAACGGCTAATCTCAAACGGCGTCTGGCTGTCAAGGCAATTATTCAAGTCTTCCCTCACCTGAGAAGTCCTCAGTTGAGGGTGCAGGTGTACCCGTGCTTCCCGCCATTGAGCTTCCGTCCATTCCGCAACGGGCACAAAAGCCTGAGTTCTCGCGGGATTTCCGCACCAGAAATCAAACAAACGGTGCAGGGGATGTAACAAGTCAAATAAATGCAGCCGCTCTTCCAGAGAAGCTTCTGGCAGACTCATCGCCAAAAACGGAGGCAAATCATCTGCATCTTTGAACAAATCCATCAACTCCCAGCGGCGCCAGGCCACCATACTGATAAACTCTAAATCAGCACCTCTCAACATTGCAAACACTTCAGGAATGGTACAACCTTTATCACCCACGAATAAATAGTTAACCATAATCCATCCCTCATCCTGTGCGAAATCTGCATTCCACCCTGCCGCCTTGATCCCTATTTCATCTCTCAAGGCTTCCATTGTTTCCCGGACTATTTCGATCTCCACTTCTCCCGGACTTCGATCCATTAATCCCATTGTTTTGAAAACAGCTTGAGCGCGAAACATTCCCGCTCTACCATTTGAGCTGTGAAGGTTTGTGCGGATGATGCCATCGGGAGCGAGAACTGACTTCATCGCTTGCAATCCAGCAACAGCGTCGGGCAAGAGATACAGAACTTCGTCAGCATTGATATAGTCAAACTGTAACCCTAAATTGGGTAACTCTTCTATCTTCAAAGCATAAAACTATGCATTAGCAACCCCATGATACTGTAAACGTTGCTCAGCTAGTTTTACAGATTCTTCTGATAAATCTATCCCTACTATTTTGGCTCCCGGATTGGCTATAGCTAAAACCAAGGATTTATAACCGGTGCCGCATCCCGCATCGAGGATAACTTTACCTTCTGTATTAATAACTCTTCTATTTCTGAAGTAGTAAGCAGTTATAAGATTATGAAGGTAGAGCAATTCACTCTTGTCTTTTGGAGATTCTTCCAGCGGGGTTCTGGGATAAGGAGTATTGTTAAATTGCTGGCGAATGTTTTCTATTAACTCTAAATTTTGGTGATCCATTTTCAATTACACTCAACGCTGGCAAATTACCTTAGTATCTCAGAAAATAGCCGATCGCCCGCCGGGCCGCAACACATACTTGCAATAATAGTCTGAAAACCGATCGCCCCCTGCTGCCCATTTTAACTCGGAGCGATCGCCCCCAACTCAACCTCCCAATCCAGAGGATTTGTAGATCGCTCTCCTCCAAAAACTCTATAATCTTGCCCTCAATTCATCAGCCGATAACTGTGGCAGTTCTTCTACCAACACAGCCAATTCGACCACGGGCAATTCTAGTAAATTGCTAACTGCTGTAGCCAGAATATCTACCGATTCATTAAAGTACATCCTCAAGACATATTCCGCCAACAATTTCACCGCTTGTTGCTTTCCTGCTTCATCGACTGCCAGCATTGATATCGCCAGCAGCATCCGAGTAAATTCCGTCGCCGATAACTTGGATAGAGGCGTTAAAAACACGCTCATTTTGGGGCTTAATTCTCCGAATCTCCCTGGCAGAAAATCTGATAAAATTAAGCGTTGCTGTTCTTGTCGGCCTCGTTCTAGCCCTTGTTCTAGCCCTTGTTCCAGCCCTTGTTCTCTAGCTTGTTGTTGTGCTGCTTGTATTTGTTGTTGAAAAAGTGGTGTAATGGCCATAATTAACTCCCGCTCTTCTGGTTCTAATTGCTGTGGGGCATCGGTCACTAAATTTGACTGCAACCTATATAATAACTCTAAGGCAGTCATCCGCAGCGGATCGTCCGTGGCTAAAGCGCTCAATTCGGCGATCGCCCTTTGCTGCACTTTCCCTTTACCCAAAATCCTCAACCACAGGCTTTCTGGTGTTTCTGGCAACTGGTGAATCACCACAATTGCCCCTTGCCAGTGCTCCGGGAAAAAATAGATTCCCTCCAGCCAATTGGAGAGGTTTGGCATTCCACCAAAACCAGACACTATTGATTTTGATGCTGTCGGTTTGACATACTCCCCAGCCTAAAGGCGTGGGGATTCTTTACGCTTCACTGAGTTGTGCTACCGAAGTAGTCTTACCA
>NZ_JAUBPT010000248.1:0-7094 GCF_036700905.1 Microcoleus sp. S13_C3
CAGGTTACATCGTCAAATATTTTTAACTGGTTTACACACTGCTGTTATTGTACCTCATCTTTCTGAGAAAGGCTATAATTTATATGGGTTATTAAGAGGTAGAAAAATGGCTAACATTAATCGGAGGCGTTCTGAGAATATTAACGGTAACTTTTATGTAGACAATACCTGCATTGACTGTGATACTTGTCGGTGGATGGCACCTGAAGTATTTACTCAAGCGGGAGAACAGTCTGCGGTTTACCACCAGCCAACTAATGAAAGTGAAGAAATGCGATCGCTCGCGGCTCTTTTGTCTTGTCCCACAAGTTCGATCGGGACTGTAGAAAAACCCAAAAGGATCAAAGAAGCCCAGCAACTGTTACCAGCACTCGTAGCAGAAAATGTCTATCACTGCGGCTACCACTCAGAGACATCCTACGCCGCAGCCAGCTATTTAATTGTCCGCCCCGAAGGAAACATTTTAGTTGATTCTCCCCGTTTTGTGCCGCCGCTAGTTAAAAACATAGAAGCAATGGGCGGCATTCGCTATATGTACTTGACTCACGGCGATGATGTGGCAGATCATCAACTATACCACGATCATTTTGGGTGCGATCGCATCATTCATTATGACGAAATTAACGCTGATACTTGCCGTGTAGAAATGCAATTGTCGCCCACCGAACCGTATCAACTAGCAGATGATTTGTTGATTATATCGGTGCCAGGTCACACGAAAGGTCACACAGTTTTGCTTTACAATAACAAGTTTTTGTTCACAGGCGATCATCTTGCTTGGTCGGAAAGTTTGCAGCAGCTAGTTGGCTTTCACGATGTCTGTTGGTATTCTTGGCCCGAACAAATCAAATCTATGCAGAATTTGGCTAATTACTCGTTTGAATGGGTGTTGCCGGGACACGGCCGCAGGTATAATGCCGATCGACAAACAATGAGCAATCAAATGCAAAAGTGTATTGCTTGGATGCTCGATGCTTAAGAGGGTCGTAATAAATATGTAGTGAATTTTAATTACAGTAATTGAATACATAGGATAATTTTATAACTCACAAAATCAAATTTTGTGAGTTTAATATTTCTTTACGCGCTCGAATGTAGATTGAGTTACAGTTATGCTATCATAAGTAACTCTTGCTGGAATCCTTGGTATCTGCCAATATTAGTGTAGTCATATAATATGCTACCCTCACGACCAAATTGCCCTAATTGTGGTTCAAATCACATAGTTAAAAATGGTAGAAATCATAATAAAAAACCCAAATACAAATGTCAAAGTTGCGGTAGCCAATTTGTCTAAAATCCGACCAACAAAGTAATTCGCTCACCAACAATCATATTTAATAGATCGACTTCTTTTGGAGAAGATTTATTTGACTGGTATAGCTAGAAGCACGGGTGTTTCTCAAAAATGGTTACAGGATTATGTAAATAATAAATATGCCTCAATCGAACGCACAGTAAAGGTTTAACCTAAAAAACAAGTCCGATTTAATGTTGAATGTGATGAACTGGGGTCATTTGTAGATGGCAAAGAAAATAAGCAATGGGTCTGGCGCCGCAATGAATAGAGAAACCAGAGAAATTATTGGTGTTTATATTGGCGCTCGTAGCGAAGAAGGAGCAAAACAATTAGGGAATTCTCTACCTCCTGTTTATCGACAATGTGCTGTTTGCTATACAGATTATTGGCAGGCTTATGCTTGTATTTTTCCTTCGCTACGCCATCAGCCAGTTGGTAAAGACAGGGGAAAAACTAATCACATTGAAAGATATAATAATACTTTGCGCCAACGTGTTTCTCGGATCGTAAGAAAGACTCTTTCATTTTCTAAAAAGTTAGAAAACCATATTGGTGCTATTTGGTATTTTATTCATCATTACAACTATGTTTTGAGCCAATGAATATTTAATCACTACATATTTATCACTACCGACGAGAGAATTGCTTACTTTGATAATAGGACAACAAGTGGTATTGTTGAAAGTATTAACAATAAGCTTAAGTTAATAAAACGTTCTGGATAGGGCTTTAGGAATTTGGAAAACTACAAAAATAGATGTTGGCTTACTTGGCATTTTAATTGTTAGTTTGGCATACCAATTAAGGAAGACCCGTGAATGTATTACTCCCTCCCCGCGAGTTCGGGGAGGGTTGGGGTGGGGTAAAAAATTTACGACTCCTGCAAGGATTCCTATATTAGACAATTCTCTCAATATCTCTCTGTAGATAGATGTTGATTTAACTCGCTATCGAGAGTGTTAAATCAAAATTTGCACTTTTAACTCAAGCATTATTAAGTAAGCTAAAGTTTACTTAAATTTTTATTGCACAAACTCGCTAAATCCAGCGAAACAAAAGAAAGCGAGTTATGAGAGAAAGAAGGCGATCGCACAGCCACTTCTCAAAAGCAAATGCAAAAAATACATTCCCTGCTGCAACGAAGCCAGAAGCTTCCCCGTCTTTTAGCCTTATTCGCTGTCACATTAGCCACCGTCTTGCTTTTATTTATTCTGCCGGCACTGACTCAACAGCCAGTCGTGATTACCATGTTAATGCAAGGTCAAGACCTTGTTAACTGGAGACCCTTTGTCAAAGAATTTGAACAGAAAAACCCCGACATTCGCATCAACCTCATAGAAGGGCCTTTTGACAGCAACCTCATAGAAAATCTTTACACATCTGCCTTTCTTTTAGGCGAATCGCCCTACGACATCATCAACATGGATATTGTCTGGGTTCCCAAATTTGCAGCCGCAGGTTGGGTAAGCGATTTGACAGACAGAATTTCCCCCGAACAACTATCAAAATTCATCCAAGGTAACGTCGAAGGCGGGCGGTATCGGGGCAAACTTTACCGAATTCCCCACGCTTCCGATGCCGGAATGCTTTATTACCGCAAAGACATTTTAGAACAAGCGAAAATTCCAGCGCCGAAAACCTTTGAAGAGATGGTAAAAATCTCTCAAAACTTGCAGAAACAGGGAAAAGCAACTTGGGGTTATCTGTGGCAAGGTAAACAATACGAGGGAGTATCTGCGATGTTTGTCGAAGTGCTCTCCGGTTTTGGTGGCTTCTGGGCAAACCCTCAAACTTTTGAAGTTGGGTTAGATAAACCGGAGGCAATTAAAGCAGTGGAATTTCTCAAAAATACGATCGCCTCTGGCATTTCTCCTCCGGGTGTCACCACCTACGGCGAAGAAGAAACCAGGCTGTTGTTTCAAAACGGTAAAGCACTGTTTTTGCGAAACTGGCCCTATGTTTGGAAGCTGGCAAATGCCGAAGGATCGAATGTTAGAGGCAAAATTGCGATCGAGCCAATGCTCAGCAGTACCGGTAAAACAGGCGGTTCCTGCTTGGGCGGCTGGGGCTGGGGAATTGCCAAAACCTCAAAACATCCAGAACAAGCGTGGAAAGCAATTAAATACCTTACCAGCGAGGAAACCCAGCGCAAATTTATTATACAAACCGGTTTAGTGCCCAGTTACAAATCCCTATTTACCAACAAAGAAATAGTCGCCAAATATCCCCACTACCCGCAACTGCTAAAAGTAGTGGAACGATCAGCTTTGCGCCCGCCCCTGGCACAATATGCTCAAGCTTCTGATATTTTGCAGCGTTATTTGAGCTCAGCTTTTACCGGGAGAATGAGTGCAGAACAAGCAATGAAAGCAGCAGCTAGCGAAACTCGTAATTTATTAGGCAGTTTGAAACAACCCAAAGCTTCGTAAATTTGACATCTTGCCTCTGTTAGAAACAGGCAAGATGCCTGTTCCACAAAGAGTTAGAAACAGGCTTTCCGGCCTGTTTCACAAAAAGTTAATTCAATTGTGGGGAGTAGGGGTTGGGCTTCTAGCCCGCCCCAAAATAAATTAAAGGTGAACAATATGCAATTAGACAAGATGCGACAGCGCGAACAAAAAACCGGATGGATATTAGTAGCACCAGCTTTAATAATTCTGATGCTAGTATTTGCTTACCCAATATTGCGCGCTTTTTGGCTGAGTTTATTCACCCAAAACCTCGGTACTGAATTAAAACTGGTTTTTTCCGGTTTTGCTAACTACAGTCGAATGTTAGGCGACGGGCGTTTCTGGCAAACTTTAGGCAACACCACAGTATTTACAGTAGCCTCAGTTTTACTGGAATTAATTCTCGGTATGGGTATTGCCTTAGTCTTAAATCAATCCTTCGCAGGGCGCGGCATTGTTCGCACAATCTCCTTGCTACCTTGGGCGCTGCCGACTGCATTGATGGGAGTAGCTTGGGCGTGGATTTTTAACGACCAATACGGCGTAATTAACGACATTTTGAGGCGATTAGGATTGATTCAAAATAGCATTAGCTGGCTGGGAGATCCGACTTTGGCAATGATGGCAGTAATTACAGCGGATGTGTGGAAAACGACGCCCTTTGTCAGCTTGCTTTTGCTAGCAGGATTGCAATCAATTCCCGGTGATTTGTACGAAGCCCACGCGATTGACGGCGCGAGTAGCTGGCAGAGTTTTCGTCAAGTTACCGTGCCCCTGCTGATGCCGCAAATTGTGATTGCTTTGCTGTTTCGATTTGCCCAAGCTTTCGGCATTTTTGACTTAATTCAGGTGATAACGGGAGGGGGGCCGGCGGGGGCAACGGAGACGGTTTCTATCTACATTTATAGCACGGTAATGAGGTATTTAGACTTTGGCTACGGGGCGGCTTTGGTGGTGTGTACTTTTTTGATGTTAGTGGCAGCAGTTGCGATCGCCGCTTACCTGTTATCGAGAGCCCGCACCAATGCAGCCGGAGGAAACTAAGACGATTTTAGATTGGGGATTTGAGATTTTAGATAACCAACAGTTGCACTTTTATTTCATTGGTATAAATTATGTCGATCGCCAGCGAACAACCCACAAAAAAAACCTTTAACATCCGGCAATTAATCTTGCCAATCTCAGCGCTCTTAATTGTCGCATATTTCCTCGCACCCATAATCTGGCAAGTGTTAACTTCTTTCAAGGTAAATGCGGATATTTCGGCGATTCCAAACGTCTACATTCCCAAACGAATTACTTTCGAGCATTACCTGTCGCTGTTCCAGCGCCGCCCGTTTGCACTTTACATTTTAAATAGCGCTTTTGTTTCCATTACTTCAACATTGCTGTGTTTAGCAGTAGGCGCTCCCGCAGCTTACGCTTTAGCCCGGTTGCGGCTGTGGAGCGAGAAAATCATCCTGGCAACTGTGACGATTGTGACGCTATTTCCGGCGGTGCTGCTATTTTTGGGACTGCTGGAAATTGTCAAAGCTTTGGGTTTAGGCAATAATTATTTAGCATTAATTATTCCTTACACTGCTATCAATTTGCCGCTGACAATTTTAGTGATGCGGAGTTTCTTTCAACAGTTGCCCAAAGATTTGGAAGATGCCGCTAAAGTTGACGGCTACAACACTTTTCAAATGCTGTGGCAAATCGTGCTACCGATGACATTTCCCGCTTTAGTCACAACGGGAATTTTGACATTTATTTCAGCTTGGAACGAGTTTATATTTGCACTAACATTTATGACTCGCGAATCTCTGAAAACTATTCCCGTCGCCACGGCTCAACTCAGCGGGGTGTCAGTATTTGAGATTCCTTACGGCCCGATCGCCGCAGCTACCGTTTTGGGAACTTTGCCCTTGGTTTTGCTGGTTTTGGTGTTCCAGCGGCGCATCGTTCAAGGTTTAACTGCGGGAGCTGTAAAAGGATAAATCGATTTTAGATTTTAGATTTTAGATTTTACATTGAACTGGTTCCTGGGCTCTGCCTGGGAACGAGTCAAACAACACAGTCAACAGTCAACAGTCAACAGTCAACAGTCAACAGTCAACACTTTAAAAATCATGGCAAAATTGCAACTCAAAAACCTCAATAAAACCTACAGCCCTAAAGTAGTTCCCGTAAAAGACATCAGTTTGGATGTCAGCGAAGGGGAATTTCTGACTTTGCTGGGGCCGTCGGGGTGTGGCAAATCTACGACGCTGCGGTTAATTGCAGGGTTAGAACAGCCGACTAGAGGCGAGATTAGAATTGGCGATCGCAATGTCACTTATCTCAGACCGGGCGATCGCGATATAGCAATGGTTTTTCAAAGTTACGCCCTTTATCCGCACATGACAGTATACGAGAATATGGCATCGAGCCTCAAACTTCGCAAAATTTCCTCCGGTGAAATCAACCGGTTAGTGACAGAAGTTGCAACATCCCTAGGATTGACGGAATTAATCGATCGCAAACCCGGAAAACTATCAGGCGGACAGCGGCAGCGAGTCGCCCTTGGCCGCGCATTAGTGCGCCAACCGGAAGTATTTTTGCTCGACGAACCTTTGAGCAATCTCGACGCATTATTACGGGAAAAAGTTAGGGCAGAACTCAAACAATTGTTTTCCTCCCAAAAAGCTCCTGTAGTGTACGTAACTCACGACCAAACCGAAGCAATGACGCTTTCTACAAAAGTCGCAGTTCTCAACAGCGGCAACGTGCAGCAGCTAGATCCGCCACACTTAATTTATACCCGTCCGGCAAATCAGTTTGTAGCTGGTTTTGTGGGTAGCCCGCAAATGAATTTGCTAGTGCTTAAATGCCAGGGCAATTTTGCAATTTTGGGCGATTTTCGAGTTCGACTACCAGATATGCCGACTGTGCCGCCAGAAATTGTGTTAGGAATTCGCCCGGAACACGTCGGCTTTGGAGATGTAGAGGCCGGCAATATGTTGGCCCCAGAGGCAATTAAAGGTGAGGTTTTTTTAGTGGAAAACTTAGGAATGCAAAATTTAGTTAGCGTCCGAGTTAAAGGTGTGGAGTCAGTAACGGTGCGGGCTTTGCTGCCAAATGACCGCCACTGGAATTCGGAAATTGTAGAGCTGGTTTTTCCGTCTCAGTTGCTGCACTGGTTTGACGTGAAAACGGGCGATCGCTTGCAATAAGAATTTGCCCTGCATAGCATGATTGATTAAAAATTGTCTAACCATGTGTATAAAAATATGTTTTTTGCTTCTAACAATACTCCGGACAGTTTTTAAGCAGCCAAAGTACCATAAGACAAGACTGAAGGAAGATTAGGATGGTTTAAAATC
>NZ_JAUBPT010000249.1:0-7089 GCF_036700905.1 Microcoleus sp. S13_C3
AAGTATTTTTACTTATTCATTCGGGCCTAGCAATGTACTATACTATGTAGTGTTATTGAAGTGCGGAGTGTGGGATATAGGAGTAAACTGGGGGTTTTTATGCAGTTTTTCCTCTAAAATTATCAAAGCTTCTTGCATAAGTCTCTGTCAATTTCCAGGGCTTCTTCATCATTAGGATTAGGTATGAGGTAATTATCTATAAAATTGCAGCCTTCCTTGACTAAATAGTCAAAATCTAACCGCCACAGTTTCACTCTCTTGTCATCACTGGCAGTTGCCAGCATCTTGCCATTGGGGCTAAAGCTGACGCTATTAACCACTTGTGTATGACCAGTGAGAGTTTTGATTTCCTTCCCTGTTGTTGTATCCCACAGTTTTACTTGACTGTCACCACCCGCAGAAGCCAGTATCTTGCCATCGGGGCTGAAGCCGACACCGCTAACCCAGTCTGTATGGCCATTGAGGGTTTTGATTTGTTTGCCTTGACTGATATCCCACAATTTCACTGTGGTGTCAGCACTAGCAAAAGCTAGCAGTTTGCCATCGGGGCTGAAGCTGACGCCATTAACCGTAGTATCCTCGATGAGGTTATTGATTTGTTGGCCTTGACTGATATCCCACAGTTTTACGGTGTTGTCAGCACTACTAGAAGCTAGCAGCTTGCCATCGGGGCTGAAACTGACACCATTAACTTTCTCTGTATGTCCAGTAAGGGTATTGATTTGTTTGCCCGTGCGGGTATCCCACAGTTTCACTGTCTTGTCAGCACTGCCAGAAGCTAACTGCTTGCCATCGGGGCTGAAGCTGACGCCCCAAACCGAGTCTGTATGGCCAGTGAGGGTATTGATTTGTTTGCCCGTGCGGGTATCCCACAGTTTCACTGTCTTGTCAGCACTGCCAGAAGCTAACTGCTTGCCATCGGGGCTGAAGCTGACGCCCCAAACCGAGTCTGTATGACCAGTGAGGGTATTGATTTGTTTGCCCGTGCGGGTATCCCACAGTTTCACTGTCTTGTCAGCACTGCCAGAAGCTAACTGTTTACCATTAGGGTTGAAGCTGATGCTCCTCACTGAGCTTGTATGCCCAGTGAGGGTATTGATTTGTTTGCCCGTGCGGGTATCCCACAGTTTCACTGTCTTGTCAGCACTGCCAGAAGCTAACTGTTTACCATTAGGGTTGAAGCTGATGCTCCTCACTGAGCTTGTATGCCCAGTGAGGGTATTGATTTGTTTGCCCGTAAGGGTATCCCACAGTTTTACTGTCTTGTCAAAACTACCAGAAGCTAGCTGTTTACCATTAGGGTTGAAGCTGATGCTCATCACTGAGCTTGTATGCCCAGTGAGGGTATTGATTTGTTTGCCCGTGAGGGTATCCCACAGTTTTACTGTCTTGTCCTCACTGCCAGTTGCTAGCTGTTTACCATTAGGGTTGAAGCTGATGCCCCAAACTGGGCCTGTATGCCCAGTGAGGGTATTGATTTGTTTGCCCGTGAGGGTATTCCACAGTTTTACGGTTTGGTCAAAACTACCAGAAGCTAGCTGCTTACCATCGGGGCTGAAGCTGACGCTAGTAACTATGTTTTTATGGCCAGTGAGGTTATTGATTTCCTTGCCTGTGGTGGTATCCCACAGTTTCACGGTCTTGTCTTGACTGCCAGTGGCCAGCAGCTTGCCATTAGGGCTGAAACTGACGGCATTAAGTTTGTCTTTATGCCCGATGAGGGTATTGATTTGTTTGCCCGTGAGGGTATCCCACAGTTTCACTGTCTTATCATCACTGCCAGAAGCTAACTGCTTGCCATCGGGGCTGAAACTGATGCCCCAAACCGGACCTGTATGCCCCGTGAGGGTTTTGATTTGTTTGCCTGTGGTGGTATCCCACAGTTTCACTGTGTTGTCATCACTGCTAGTTGCTAGCAGTTTGCCGTCGGGGCTGAAGCTAACGCCATAAACGGTGCTTGCGTGTCCGCCCAAAGTGTTTGGTGCTGCCACATTGGAAACTATATTTAATAATGATAGTTCTACTTGGGTGCGGGTATTGGCATCTACCCAGGGTGTACGCCGCATTAGCACAACTGCTTTTAAACTTGTTTTGACAGCTTTTGGCTTATCATTCAAATTGGAATATTGAGCCAGACCATTAATTTCAGTCATAGCAGCATTCCGCCAACCAACACTAGCGACTCCTGCTAAACCCAAAGCTATCAACGAAAAACCACTTAGCCCGATAATTGTCAGTTGCCTTCGGCGTTCTCGTACCTGTCTCTCTCTATTCCGTTCTTTAACGCTAACCTGAATAAAATCTCGTTCCTCCTGCGTCATTTCATCTGCACGTTGACGCAACCAATCTTCTGCCACAGTCAACGATGTCCCCCGCAACAAACCTCCAGAGTCATGGTTGTTATTTTTCCACTCCCGTAACCCCATCTTCAGTCGTTCTTGCCAAGTCCGAAACTGACGGTTAGCATTCATCCACTCGCGCAGAGTGCCCCATTCTCGAATTAGCGCTTCATGCACTACCTCTACCGTATCTTCCTGTTCTTGCCGTCCCGTCACTACCAATCTTGCTTGATATCCCGCCAAATAACTGACCAAATTCCAATTATCTTCCCCCACTTCCGCACGAGTCGCAACGCGCCTGGTATCTTCCGTTCCTTCCCCCGGACGCACTAATTGCACAAATATTCGCTGCGCCTGCTTTTTCTCGGTTTCATTCAATTGTTGATAAACTTGTTCGGCATGATTGGCAATGGCTTTTTTCACCCCGCCAATTTCTTCATAAGCTTGGTGAGTTAATACTCGGTTTCGCTGTTTTTCCCACAAGCGAGTTAGGGCAAATTCTAATAATGGCAAATTCCCAGGTTCTTGCCCCACATCATCAAGAATGCGTTGGGTTAATTGCGGTTCTAATTGTACTTCTAATTTTTGAGCAGGTAATTCAATTGCTGCCTGTAATTCTTCCCGCTTCATGGAACTTAGTAATTGTGGTGTAAATTCCTGCAAAGCATCCCGAAACGGACGATAAGAAAGCACATAACCGTAAAAGTCAGCGCGTAACGTCAAAACTAATGTAATATTTTCTTGACCAATCGCCGTTAGCAACTCATGAGCAAAACGTTTCTGTTCTTCCTTTACTTGACAAAGGGTGTACAGTTCCTCAAATTGGTCGGCAACTAACAACAACCGTTTACCTGGGTTACGCTCTAAAATGCGAGATACAACTTGCTGTAAAGTGATTTTCCCATTTTGTAAGTCGCCGGCTAATCCTACCGCTTCCCGCAATTTTTGAGTTTCACCGGCTTCTGGTTCTAATTGCCGCACTAAGGCAGAAGCTAAAGGCAAAAACGGTTCTTTTCCGGGACGAAATGATTCAATTAACCAATTTCCTTCTTTTCGCAATTTGGGAATTAAGCCCGCATACACGACAGAAGACTTACCACTTCCACTTGGCCCAACCACCGCCACCAAGGGTTGTGTCTGAGTGACTTCTACTAACTTATTTACAAACTTTTCTTGTCCAAAAAAGAAGTCTGCATCTTCTTCTTTAAATGCAGACAATCCTTGGTAAGGGTTAGGCGGAATCACATCTTCAAAAGCAATTATACCGTCATCAATCGGAGCATCTATTAAGTTCTTTTTCTTAAAAACCGGAGTTTCATGCTCTAGGAAACTCATCATCTGCGAACGCCCTAAGTCGTAGGCTTCTTCAATTTCATATCCTGCGGCAATCCCATCATAAAATGCTACCGCGAAAGCAACGGCTGCTTTATCTCCCACGGCTCTATTCATGCCAACTACATAATTAACGTATTGGCTAATTGCATCAGCTTGTACTTCCGAATAACAAGCATTGAGAATTACGCACTCAACCCCTTTTTTGGCAAATAATTTAAACATACTGGCGAGGGCATTTGTCTGCACCAGCGCCATTTTTCCCGTATCATCTTCTAGGACAATTCCATCTTCTCCAGCACCATGCCCGCAAAAGTGAACAATATTCGGTTGATAATCTAAGATAGCCCGGTAAAAGTCACGGGAACGCACGGCCCATTTTTGTTCTAATTTATACTGTTCTCGTTTGTTTGCCCGTCGCAATCCTTCGTCAATTTCCCGGATTTCTTGATCCAATCGCAAGGGAGCCGTATTTTTGGGATTAGCTGCCAGAATCAGAATTGTTTTGACGCGGGCGTTGTTACTCATAAGACACAGGAATGATAGGATAATTTTTCAACAGGCTAGACGGCTATCCTGAGTTTTAGGTGATAATAAAAATAAAACTTCCCGTGGTACAGCCCGGAAAGCCTGCGTGAGCGAGACTACCGTTTCCACCACAAATGCCGGATAGCTCTTTATCCAAATTAAATGTATACTTATCAGGATTTTTTACCTACCAGAGCAACTTTTCATTGCGGGGTGAAAAGAACTTGCTGCCGGCAACTCCTGCGCCGTAGTTCCAGACAACTTCTTGAATCAGATAAAAAGGCACTTTGTCCCAAAGCAGATAGGAAATCGGAATTGCTTTTGCCCGATCGCGAATTGACAAATAATACCATTTTTCTAAAATCGTGCAACACTCTTCGACCCCCCCTAGCCCCCCCTTGTAAAGGGGGGGAACAAGAATACTTTTGCATTATTTTTTAAAAGTGGTATAACCTAAATTCAGCCAAAACGCTCCTCGATCGATCGTTACCCGGTAAACTTCGGCTATCCACTGCTCGCACCAGTTTAAATACTCATCTAACCCCAGGATTTTTCGTACTCTTTGCCGATGTTATAAGGCGGGCTGGTAACGGTTAAATCTACAAATTGATCGGGTAGCAGCTTCAATGCTTCCAAACAATCAACATTATAAATTAAGCAATTAGGAGCTTGGAAGTACGGTTTACCTAAAATATTCGCGATCTCAGTCAAGCTCATGAAATATTGGGGAGAAAATTTGTTGACAAGATGCAATAATTATAGTAAGTGACTTTAGAAATATTGTCAAACTCATCTGGATTGGCCGATCGCCCTGTCGGAAACAAAAGGTTACAATCACAAATAGATTCTATTTCCATAACATTACTGTTTATAGCTTGAACTTCTCAGTGCCCAATAACAACACCTCAACACAATCCTTTCAATTTGACTCGATCGACAGCGCCCTCGCAGACCTCAAAGCAGGTCGCCCCCTGGTAGTAGTCGATGACGAAAATCGCGAAAACGAAGGCGATGTGATATGTGCCGCCCAATTCGCCACCCCCGACAACATCAATTTCATGGCCGTGAACGCGCGGGGTTTGATTTGTCTGGCATTGAGTGGCGAAAGGCTCGATCGCCTGGAACTGCCCCTGATGGTCAGCAAAAACACCGACAACAACCAAACAGCCTTCACCGTCAGCATCGATGCAGTCAACGGCGTCAGTACCGGTATCTCCGCCGAAGACAGGGCACGCACCATCCAAGTAGCCATCCACCCGGACACCAAACCTCAAGACTTGCGCCGTCCCGGTCACATTTTCCCCCTGCGGGCGATCGACGGTGGCGTGCTCAAACGCGCCGGTCACACCGAAGCTTCTGTTGACCTCGCCAGACTCGCTGGCCTGTATCCTGCCGGCGTGATCTGCGAAATTCAAAACCCCGACGGTTCGATGGCGAGGTTGCCCGAATTAATCGAGTACGCCAAAACCCACAACCTTAAAATAATCAGTATTGCTGACTTAATTAGCTACCGACTCAAGCACGATCGATTCGTCCGCCGCGAAACCGTCGCCAAATTGCCCACTCAATTCGGCGAGTTTATGATTTACGCCTACCGCGACACCCAAGACAACTCAGAACACGTTGCTATTGTCAAGGGCGACCCGGCAGAATTTAAAGACAAACCCGTGATGGTGCGGGTGCATTCCGAATGCCTGACCGGCGATGCTTTGGGTTCCCTGCGCTGCGACTGCCGGATGCAACTGCAAGCGGCACTGAAAATGATCGAAAATGTCGGTTCTGGCGTCATCGTTTACTTGCGCCAAGAAGGTCGAGGCATTGGATTGGTCAATAAACTAAAAGCTTACTCGCTGCAAGATTTGGGATTGGATACAGTCGAAGCCAACGAACGGTTGGGATTTCCCGCCGACTTGCGGAACTACGGCGTCGGAGCACAAATGCTCAACGATTTGGGAGTTCAAAAAATTCGGTTGATTACCAACAACCCTCGCAAAATAGCAGGTTTGAAAGGTTACGGCATTGAAGTAGCCGATCGCGTCCCCTTACTAATTGAAGCCACAGATTACAACTCGATCTATCTGGCAACAAAAGCCGAAAAACTCGGTCATATGCTACTGCAAACTTATTTAGTAACAGTGGCGATTCAGTGGAACGAAAAAGCAGAAGGAAAAGAGGAAGATTCTGCCATTCAAAATCGGTACGAACACCTCGAAAAACTGCGGCATTTGGCGGCTAGCCAGCACTTGCTGCTGCAAGAAGAAGCGCGGCCGGTGGGCATAGCCCTTTTCGGAGAAGGCTCCCTCATCGTTCACCTGGGCTTCGATCAAGCCGGACTCGCAGCCCCCGACTGGTACTTGGATGTAAACCATCCTTACGTCAAGGCGATCGGCAAAATTTTGGGTGAAATCAGCACTGAGCCGAATTTGCAAACATTAGAATTGATGGTTTCCTCCGGTGGAGATCCGCTCAAAACCCTGCAAGTCCAGCTCGATCGCGAGACATTCCTGTTGTCGGAATTAACCGGAATTTGCGATCGGCTCGAACCTCAAAAAATCTACAGTTTTGCTCCTCTTCCCTGAAGGCAGAAGGTAGAAGCCTTCCCCCCTACCCCAGCAGGGGGGAAGGCAGAAGCCAAGAAAAACTGTGAATTTATGAACAATACTTGTTGATACCAGCATCTTCCTTTCGTCAGAAAGCAGCCACCAATAACAACAGTGAATAACAATGTTGATTGCCGTCTAATATTATGTCCGGTCGATTACCAGAAATCAGGTAGGGGCGGGTTCACCAACAATATCTGCCAATAATTGACCATCTCAAAAACCCGCCCGACCGAGATATTATGGTCAATGTTGATTGCCGTCTAATATTATGTCCGGTCGATTACCAG
>NZ_JAUBPT010000011.1:0-24527 GCF_036700905.1 Microcoleus sp. S13_C3
AACCAATAACCAATAACCAATAACCAATAACCAATAACCAATAACCAATAACCAATAACCAATAACCAATAACCAATGCGCGATACCCCATGCCCCATGCCCGATGCCCGATGCCCCATTCCCAATAACTAATTATTATGACAAGACCCTTAACACCGGCCAATAAAACTTTAGAAAGGTCAGCTTGGACTTGGCAAGACGGTTTGCTGATTCTAGCCATCTTCTCTCTAATTTTGGTAATTGTCCAAACAGCTTCTCAATTCAGCAGTGACTACAACCCTAATTTCAAAATTGAGACGACCCTCAATGTCTTGCCAGCATATACAGCCCAGAGTCTCTTACGCATGGTAGCCGCGTATTTTTTATCGCTACTGTTTACCCTAGTTTATGCTTATTCTGCTTACCGTTTTCCCCTAGCAGCGAAAATTTTAATTCCCTTGTTAGACATTTTGCAGTCGATTCCTGTTTTATCTTTTTTGCCGGGAGTGGTTTTAGCGCTAGTTACTTTATTTCCCGGTCAAAGAATCGGCGTAGAACTCGCATCGATTATCTTAATATTTACGGGAATGACTTGGAATATGACCTTTAGTTTCTATCAGTCGCTGTCCGGGATTCCGCGAGAACTTAAGGAAGCTGCTCAAGTTTATCGGCTGAATGCTTGGCAGCAGTTCTGGACGTTAGAATTGCCCGCTGGTGCGATCGGACTGGTGTGGAACAGCGTCATGTCAGTGGCGGGCGGCTGGTTCTTTTTGATTGCGATCGAATCTTTTACCTTGGGGGAGAAAAACTTTAATTTGCCCGGACTCGGTTCCTATTTGGGCAAGGCAGCCAATGAAGGTAATTTTGGAGCGATCGGCTGGGGTTTAGCAGTTTTAATTGGGGTGATTATAGCCATAGATTTTTTCATCTGGCAGCCTTTGATTGCGTGGGTAGAAAAGTTTAAATATCAAGCGGTGGAAGCTACGAATGTACCGCAGTCAAAGGTGTTAGATTTTTTAAGGCGATCGGCCACGCTGCGGGTTTTTAACTCGCGTATTTCGCCGCTAGCCGACAGTTTTGATCGCGGTTTGGCTAGAGCTTTTGCACCAGTTAATTTACCAACAAATCCCCGACAAAAAAGCCGCATCCGAAATTGGATAAATTGGATATTTGTTAGTGGGTTTGCCGTCATTGTGCTTTGGGGAACTTGGGAAGCAGTGCTGCTGCTGCGGTTGCTGAATTTGTCTGACTGGCAAAAAGTCATGACAGGTGCAGTTTTCACAGCTTTGCGGGTCATTTGCGCGCTATTTTTATCGCTGTTGTGGACAGTGCCGGTCGGAGTGGCGATCGGTCGAAATCCACGTTTAGCTCAAATTTTGCAGCCATTAGTACAAATAGCAGCTTCTGTACCGGCAACCGCTTTATTTCCCGTATTGCTACTAGCTTTAATTCACGCTGGAGGCGGCTTGCAAATTGGTTCTGTGGCGCTGATGATGTTGGGGACAATGTGGTATTTGCTGTTTAACGTTATTGCCGGTGCTCAATCGATACCTTCCGAGTTGTTTGAAGCAGCACAAGTTTACAAACTATCCCTAATCCAGCGCTGGCAGACTTTGATTTTACCGGGAATTTTCCCATACTTGATAACAGGAATTATTACCGCCGTTGGCGGTGCTTGGAATGCAAGTATTGTCAGCGAGTACGTGCAGTTTAAAGGTCAAATTGTTACTACAGAGGGTTTGGGAGAAACTATTTCTCAGGCTACGGCATCTGGGAATTTTCCTTTGCTGTTGGCTGCTACTTCTGTGATGTCGTTGTTGGTTGTATTGACTAACCGTTTGGTGTGGCGGCCACTTTACCGTTTGGCACAAGAAAAATATCAATTGTTGGTTTAAGTAAATCAATATAAAAAACCCCATACCAAAAAAAACGGTTGCGAGAATACATCTTGGTTTGGTGGTGAAGCCTCCACTAAGAAACTGGGTTGCTAACCCCGCCGGTATAAATCGTATCGCTGTAACCAGTGGCGTCAATAGGCTCTAAACTGGATTCAGGAAGGCGCGCAGCACAGGTTTAGGAGGGTCATCAGTGACAGAAAAAAGTTATCAATCGTCTTCTCTACCCACCTACGCGCGAAAGGAACTGCGGGAATTAGTTCGATCGCAGTTAAGGGCCCTGTTGGAAGAAGGAGACTTTAAAGGAGCAAAAGCGATTTTGCACCCGGTGCAGGAAGCAGACATAGCTGAAGCTATCGAAGGCCTGCCAGAAACCATGCAAGTAATAGCTTTCCGCTTGCTTTCCAAAGACGAAGCAATCGCAGTCTACGAATATCTCGACTCCAGCGTTCAGCAGTCCCTCTGCGAAAAATTTAAACGCCAAGAAGTCATTGACATTGTAGATAAAATGTCCCCGGACGATCGAGCTAAACTGTTTGACGAACTGCCGGCAATATTAGTCCGTCGCCTGTTGGGTGAATTGAGCCCGACGGAACGGGAAGCTACGGCTCAACTTTTGGGTTACGAAGCCAGTACCGCCGGTCGGATTATGACCCCGGAATACATTTCTCTGAAAGAAAGCTTTACCGTCGCCCAAGCTTTAGACCGAATTCGCTCTTTGGCTAAAACTACCGAAACAATTTATTCTCTTTACGTCACCGACGCCGGACGCAGCTTGACAGGTATTTTATCTCTGCGGGATTTAGTCACTTCCCCCCTCGACAAAACTGTCGGCGAAATTATGACCCGCGAGGTAGTTTCTGTTCAAACTGACACGGATCAAGAAGAAGTAGCTAGGCTGATCCAGCGTTACGATTTTTTAGCTGTGCCCGTTGTAGACCGCGAACAGCGTCTGGTCGGCATCATTACAGTTGACGACGCGATCGACATTTTAGAACAAGAAGCAGCCAAAGATATTTATACCTTGGGCGGCGTCCAGTCCGGCGGCGACAATTATTTTCAGACCGATTTAATCACTGTTGCCCGGAAAAGGGTCGTGTGGCTGTTTGTTCTGCTTTTAACTAATACTGTCACCGGCGCAATTATTCGAGCTCAAGAAGATATTTTGCACCAAGTAGTCGCCCTAGCAGCCTTTATTCCGTTGCTGACTGGCACTGGAGGCAATGTCGGAGCTCAGTCCTCAACTGTTGTAATTCGCGGTTTGAACACTGACGAAATTACAGCAATGGGCCCGTTTCAGGTAATTGTTCGCGAGGGGATGGCGGGAGCGCTGCTAGGAGCTATATTGGGGACTGTAGCCACGGGCTGGGCTTATACTCTGCAAGGGAGTTTAGCAGTGGCACTCGCGGTGGGAGTGAGTTTGTTTGCGATCGCAATTTTAGCTTCTATTGCCGGTTCAGCTCTGCCGTTTCTATTTCGTTCTTTGGGTTTAGACCCCGCTTTAATGTCTGCTCCTTTTATTACCACCGCAGTTGATGTCCTTGGGGTCTTGATTTATTTCACTTTAGCTCGACTAATTTTGCAGATTTAATATATTTAAGTAGATTGGCATCAATAAAAAAACCATAGTAATTTTAAATTCGGTGATGTACAGCCTCCCAATGACTGATGACCAATGACCAATGCCCAATGCCCAATTCCCAATTCCCAATTAAGCTATGTCATCATCCAATTCACCAACCAAAATCCAAAATCCCAAGTCGAGCAATTGGTTAGAAACTGCTGAAGTGGTTTTTATTGCTGCCTCTGCTGTGGGCTTGGCTGCTAGTTTGGTTTGGGGGCAGAGCGTTTATGCTCAAGTGCCTGTAGTGATTTCGTTGGTGTTGAATTTTGTGAACCGCCAGAAGCTGCACAGGCAAGTAAAAGCAAGTACGGCTGCCACGTTCGATCGCGTAAATCAACAAGCAGCTACTACCGATCAGGCGATCGAGCAATTGCAACTTGCTGTAAATGCTTTAGACGAAGCTCTTTCTCAAACATCTCGCGAAAATCTCAATGTTGGGGCTGGAGAAAATGTACACTCTCTAATTTCAGCAATTGAGAACCTGCGCCAGCGACTAATAATTTTAGAAAAAACTATTAAAATGATTCAAAGCGAGATCGAACTCACCAGCCGCCAATTCAAACAGCGGCCGGAGTTGCAACAAGTCGAAACTTTGACAACAATAATTCTGGACTTGCAGCAGTTTATCAACGAACTGCCACAGTGGGGCAATTTGCAGCAGCGCCAGCTAACAGAACTTCAGCAAAAAGTAGACAATGCTTTGGCTGAGCTCTCAGAAGAAATTGCTGCGATTCCCAACCGCGTGCAAGAAGCAGTGGGCGATCGCAATTCTCAAGCAGAGAGTTCTGCCGAGCGAAATAAGGCCGCTCGACCTAAAACCTACGATGTTGAGAAAATTCGCCAGAAGTATCCCAGAGCTTATGTCAAGTGGAGTCGGGAAGAAGATGAGAAGTTGAAGAATGAATATGCTAGCGGTCAACCAATTGGTGAATTAGCAAAGAAATTTCAGCGACAGCCTAGTGCGATTCGTTCGCGCTTACAAAAATTAGCCGAAACAGCAGAAGCCCCACACTGAATTTAGAGGGGGATTTATCGAGGCGTAGCCGAGTACCCCCAATAAATCAGTGTGGGATGAATGCGCGACTGACGTAGGTACGTAGTCAGTCAGTAAATGTAAGGGACAGTCGATCAATCCACGCCTCTACCATCTGGGTGATAGTTTTCTCTCTTGCCTCCGCGACTGTTCTCAGTTTATTGAGACGCTTCTCAGATAACCGGATGTGCAAATTCTTGTCTTTCATGTCGTGTTGTCAATGCGAACACGATCATGTTAACATAACTTTCAAGGAGGGTAGATATGAGAACAGCTTATCAGTACAAGTTACGTCCAACAAAACAACAGGTCATTGAGCTAGACAGATGGCTATCCATGCTATGCTCTCAGTACAATTATCTGTTGGCTGACAGATTTAATTGGTACGAACAAAACCGTTCTCCTGTTAACGCTTGCCCTCTCGTCTGCCACCTACCTGAACTGCGAGACAATCCTGATTATTATTCGCAAAAGAAAACGTTACCTCAACTCAAGAAAACGCATCCTTGGTATAGCGAGATATATTCGCAAGTCCTTCAAGATGTAGTTAAGCGAGTTAAGATAACATTTGACCGTTTCTTGAAAGGTGACAGCAACGGGAAACGTAGCGGGAAACCTCGTTTCAAGGCTCGCAATCGCTATCGCACCTTTACGTATCCACAGGTGAAAGAGGGTTGCTTACAGGGCAACTCGATCAACTTGCCAATGTTTGGGAAAGTTAAAGTTGTATTGCATCGCCCTATCCCTGATGGATTCAAAATTAAAACCGCATCTGTCACCAAGAAAGCTGATGGTTACTACCTTACACTCTCCCTGGAAGACAAGACAGTTCCAGAGATTAAACCAGACTTTAATCCTCGTTCGATAACAGGTATTGATGTAGGACTGAAGGAGTTTTTGACAACCTCTGAGGGCGAAACAGTCGTTATTCCCCAGTATTACCGTAAAGAGCAAAAACGCTTACGGGTAATTCAAAAGCGAGTTTCACGTCGCAAGAAAGGCAGCAAGCGAAGGCAGAAATCGGTCAAGCAACTAGGGAAGTGTCACAAAAAAGTAGCTGACAAACGCAAAGATTTTCACTTCAAGACAGCTAATTGGCTGTTGTCAAAATATGACGTAATCGCGCACGAGGATTTAAACGTCAAAGGGCTAGCTCGTACAAGATTAGCTAAATCTGTGTTGGACGCTGGGTGGTCAAGCTTTCTGTCAATACTTGCAAATAAAGCCTCAAATGCTGGTTTGTTGGTTGTCCCAGTAAGCGCCCATAATACTTCACAAGATTGCTCTAATTGCGGAGAGAAAGTACCAAAAAAGCTGCATATTCGCTGGCATGATTGCCATTATTGTGGGTGTAGTCTTGACCGCGATCATAATGCGGCACTTGTCATCAAAAATAGAGCGGTGGGGCAACCCGTTCTTAAAGCTCAGTTAATGTCCTATGCAATAGCAGGAGTCGCTGAGAAGCCTACACCAATGGTGACAGCTTGTGTTGGTGTAGGAGTTGTCACGATTAATCGAATAATGGGAATGGTATAGACAAAAATGAATAAATCTAAAATCTAAAATCTAAAATCGGCAATAACAAAGCGATCGCCCTTTTTTTTCAAAAGAGCGATCGCTTTGTGTCTGTATTCAGTACCGGCTGCCAACAGCGCGCCACTAACATTACATCTCAAGGCTTTTTAGCCTTGGTCTACCGATACTTTTTTGCTAACATTTGCTAACAAATACATAAGTTGAGAGCTGATCTCTAACCTTGCGCGTATCAACCGATGCCCGTAGAAATTTCTACAAGCACTTATATTCTTGCCTTCAGCTTGGTTATCGCTTACAGCCCCACGCCAATCTGATTATTTGCTTTGATAGTGTAGAGGCAACTTATTTATATAGCGGTTGCGTACTACCAAGGTTTTTCACCTAAATCAGAGTGGCTAAATTCATTCTAAGCTGTCGCGCATTTAAATTGTATATTCAGGGCGGGCGGGACGCCCAACCCCTACTCCCCACAAGACTTTAATTTTTTTTGACAGACAACTTAAATGCCGCAACAGCTTATATGATATAAAGATCTCTGGCAAATGTAAGTGATTGTTAGCAAATGTCAGAAAAAGTCTTACTGTTAATCTACCTCATTTTAGAAATCTTGGGGTAACAAAGAACTTAAACGCTCCAACAAAGGATCGGAATCCCGAGGAGGAGCAACTTCAGCATCAGACACTACATTATCATCCGCCACAGATTCAGATTCAATGGGGCCAGGCTCTACTACTTTTGAAACTGGGGCAAAAGAAACTTGAGCAAACTTACTGTTAACACTCCCCTGCAATTGATCCAACTGCGCGCTGAGTTGATTCAGGTGATGTTCCAGTCCCTCCAAACGGCTTAATTCCTCTGCCGAAACATTGTGCTCAAACTCAGCAAATTTTACCACAAGTTCAGCAATACGCTGTTCCAACCGCTGAAAGCTCTGTGTAGAACTCGCAGACTCAGATACAGACAAAAACTGCCACAAAGCTTGCTTGCAGAGATTGCTGAAAGTCTGATACTTCGTGAAAGCCAACTCTTTTTCAATAGCGGCCAGCAAAGTTTGATCCGCAGCATCTTCCGTAAACGCCACCGAGAAATTCGCCTTATTTTTTGCCCACAGTGCCATAGGGTTCAAGCCTTAATGCGTTACTTTATCGTGGCTAGCTGAGCCTCAGCATAAATAAACTGTCCCAAAGCATTAGCTTTCCGGGAAGGCTGAGCCAAGTGAGCCTTAAGATTGGCGTCTTTAAGCAAAGGTTGCAAAACCTCCCAGAAAAACTCGCCGCCACCGCCAGTCAGAACCACATCCGTCACACGTTCGGGCAGCCACTGCACCAAACGTTCGGACAGTTCGTTAGCGAAAGCCTCCCGCAAGTCCTTAATAATCGGATCCAAATTAGTCGGCTTAGTCGCTCCTCTGGGACGGTAAAAACGCTGGCCCTCGGGTTTATTCACTGCTTCCAGTAAAGACAGAGATTGAGGGTCTGCTCCCGGAATCTTTGAGGCAACTTGTTCGTAGAACTTGTTCATTGCGAAGGAATCGCTCTTAGAAGCCGCCCGGGCGAACCGGAAACGATCGACCATTAACAAATCCGTAGTTTGGTGTCCGATATCAACAACAGCCACCGACAGTTCCGGCAACTCCGGCGTAAACTCCTTGTTATCTTGAGCCTCGCACCAAATCAGGCTGCCGAACCCTTCGGGCATCACCCAAACGTGACTGATGTTAATATCCACACGCTCGCCCCGGTACACCACCACGTGGGGAGAGCGCAGTTGGCTGATAATCTCTTCCTTTTCCTTCTCAAACTGATCCTGCGAATAAAACGGCAAACCCAGCACAACTGCTATTTCGCCTTTCATCTGGAAATATCCAGCACAGGAAAAGACCTTAACCAAAGCATCTACTACTTTCGACTGGTCAGCGCCACCGAGATTAGCGCCAAAATCTGCCGCCAATTGACCGATCGCGTAGCCCTTGCCCTGGTACTCCAGCCACATATCCAACAGAGGGTCTGTTGCTTTGGACTCAAAGCTGCCGCCCCGCACCTTTTCCACGGGCATAGTAGCCACGTTGGCCGGGATGAAAACAACGCTACTAGGGTTGCGACTCACGCAAGCTTTAGTTGCCGTCCGACCCAAATCAGCACTAATAATCGATTTGTTAGAAGCGACTTTAGTCTGCTGGGTCAGCATAGCCGAATTAGGAACAAGCTGTCTAGTTGTCATTGAAATGTGTTACCTCACTGAGCCTCACCATTATCATGCCTTATCCCTTGACACTGCCACGCTTAAAGACAGTGGGTTTTGCGGCGATTCTTCTAACTCTACCTAGATCGGTATCGAAATCAGCACCAAACATTATATTCGGGACGATCGCCCTTAATAGATTTTAGATTTTAGATTTTAGATTTTAGATTTTAGAGGCGACAACAGGGGCCGCGGTCCGGGGGCTTGTACCCTGGATGGTTTCGGTCGAGGAGTATTCTCGATCGATCGCGGCAATACGGCCTGTTGCCTGAGAGTGCATTGTTAAGTTAAATTTAGTTAAGATTCTGAGTGTAAACTTTTGTCGCACTTCTCCGACACCGCGATCTTACCCGATCTGTCCCCAATTCAAGGCATCCTCATTTATGAAAATTTCTTGGCGAACTATACTACTTTGGACTTTACCCGCCTTAGTCATCGGCTTTTTCTTGTGGCAGGGAGCCTTTGCCCCATCCCCGGCAGAAATGAGCAAGAACACCGCCAGCACCCGCCTAAGCTACGGTCGATTCTTAGATTACTTAAACGCCGGTCGAGTGACCAGCGTTGACCTTTACGACGGAGGCCGGACGGCTATTGTCCTAGCAGTCGATCCCGAACTGGACAATCACGAGCAGCGGTGGCGGGTAGACTTGCCCTCAAATGCCCCGGAACTGGTTTCTAGGCTCAGAGACTCCAAAATCAGCTTCGACACCCACCCACTACGCAACGACGGTGCTGTCTGGGGACTTTTAGGCAATCTAGTATTTCCCCTGTTGTTAGTAGGAGGCCTGTTTTTCCTCTTCCGCCGCGGTGGCAACGTGCCAGGGGGCCCTGGCCAAGCCATGAACTTTGGCAAATCCAAAGCTCGCTTTCAAATGGAAGCTAAAACAGGCGTACTGTTCGACGACGTAGCAGGCGTTGAGGAAGCCAAAGAAGAACTACAAGAAGTAGTGACATTCCTCAAAAAACCCGAACGCTTCACCGCAGTCGGGGCAAAGATTCCCAAAGGCGTGCTGCTAGTTGGCCCTCCCGGAACCGGTAAAACCCTGCTGGCAAAAGCGATCGCAGGCGAAGCCGGCGTGCCTTTCTTCAGCATCTCCGGTTCGGAATTTGTGGAAATGTTCGTCGGTGTCGGCGCTTCCCGCGTTCGGGACTTGTTCAAGAAAGCTAAAGAAAATGCTCCTTGCATCATCTTTATTGATGAAATCGATGCAGTGGGCCGCCAGCGTGGCGCCGGTATCGGTGGCGGTAACGACGAACGGGAACAAACCCTGAACCAGTTGCTGACCGAAATGGACGGTTTTGAGGGCAATACTGGCATTATCATCATTGCTGCCACGAACCGCCCCGACGTGCTCGACTCAGCGCTGCTGCGTCCGGGACGTTTTGACCGCCAAGTTAGCGTAGATACGCCGGATATCAAAGGCCGCTTGGAAATTTTGGAAGTTCACGCGCGCAACAAGAAGCTGTCTGCGGAAATTTCTTTGGACGCCATCGCCCGCCGTACTCCTGGTTTTACCGGCGCTGATTTGGCTAACTTGCTCAACGAAGCTGCGATTTTAACCGCCCGCCGCCGCAAAGAAGCGATTACGATGCTCGAAGTTGACGATGCAGTCGATCGCGTGGTAGCAGGTATGGAAGGCACTCCCTTGGTGGACAGCAAGAGCAAGCGCTTGATTGCATACCACGAAATCGGCCACGCGATCGTCGGTACAATCATTCAAGCCCACGATCCAGTTCAAAAAGTTACCTTAGTTCCTCGCGGACAGGCCCGCGGCTTGACTTGGTTCATGCCCAGCGAAGACCAAGGTTTGATTTCTCGATCGCAAATTTTAGCCCGGATTAGCGGTGCTTTGGGTGGCCGCGCAGCCGAAGAAGTAGTTTTCGGCGATGCCGAAGTAACCACCGGTGCCGGCAACGACTTGCAGCAAGTCAGCGGTATGGCACGCCAAATGGTGACTCGCTACGGGATGTCTACCTTGGGCCCGATCGCCCTGGAAGCCCAGCAAAGCGAAATTTTCCTTGGCCGCGACTACACAGCGCGATCGGAATATTCCGAAGAAATAGCCTCTCGGATTGACGGACAAGTTCGATCGATTGTCGATCACTGCTACGACGACGCCCGCCGAATTATTCGCGAAAATCGCACCGTAATCGATCGCTTAGTCGATTTGTTGATCGAAAAAGAAACCATCGACGGCGAAGAGTTGCGCCTAATTGTCTCTGAATACACTTTTGTTCCTGAAAAAGAACAATACGTTCCTCAGCTTTAAAAAGAAGAGTGAATATTGAGGAGGGCGAATAGAATTCGCTGCTACACAAACAAAGTCCGCCTGCGCGGACTGAAGAAATTCAACCCGCGCAGGCGGGTTTTGTCTGTGTAGCAGCGGTTTCAACCGCCGAGTCAAAAGAAACTTCTTCCTCCTGCTATATGATTAAGAGTTCATCGATTTGTTTGATAGTAATTTCAACATTAATTTTTGGCATTAATTTGAGCGCCCGCGCCGAAAAATTAAGATGTTTTGTAGATATTTGCATCGACTCCAGCAGCGTTGAATTAAGCAAATCCGATATTCCCGGTGCTCCCTCTTATCCAGTCAGAACTATTTTAGTAACTCAACAGTTTAGTAACGAGAAATTGTTGGCGCAAATGGAAGTTGACTGCAAGCAACGACAGTTGAGAACTGTCAGAGTTAGCCAAGATGGCGAAAATTGGTCGAATTTCGATCCGAGATGGACTTTAGTCGATCGCAACTCATCTTTGTCTGGGCTGGTTGACTATACTTGTAAATTGGCGATCGCAGAACAAGAGAATAAATAAGTATAGCCTTTCTCAGTAATATGACGTGTACGCTTGATAAGCGGGCATAGGGCATAGGGCATAGGGCATAGGGCATACCTCACCAAGATTGAGAACTGCTGTAACCCAGAAAAAAAACAGAGCACCTATATCTTCAACCCTTGCCTTGCGGGTGCAAGTCTGACAGCGCTTGAAACCGCTGAGTGTTAATATTACACTCAATCTAAAATCTAAAATCTAAAATCTAAAATCTAAAATCGGATGACAAACCCCAGCGAATACCGGCAAAGACGCGAACAATTAATGGCAAAAATTGGCAGCGGGACGGCGATATTTCGCAGCGCGCCCGCTGCCGTCATGCACAACGATGTAGAATATGCCTACCGACAAGATAGCGATTTTTTCTACTTAACCGGTTTCAACGAAGCTGCGGCGGTAGCAGTGCTCGCGCCACACCATGAAGAACACAAATTTGTTTTGTTTGTGCAGCCAAAAGACTTGGAAAAAGAAACTTGGCACGGTTATCGCGCCGGAGTAGAAGGCGCTAAGGAATTGTACGGCGCGGATGAAGCTTTCCCGATTAATGAACTTGCGGAAAAACTGCCGAAATATTTAGAAAAAGCCGATCGCATATACTATCACTTCGGGCGCGATCGTACTTTCGACCAAACAGTCCTCAATCACTGGCAGCGCTTGATGGCAACCTACCCAAAACGCGGCACAGGCCCGACAGCAATAGAAGATTCCAACATCATTTTACACCCGATGCGGCTGGTGAAAAGCGAAACTGAATTAGCATTAATGCGAAAAGCCGCTAATATCTCAGTTGCCGCCCACAACCGTGCCCAAGAATTCGCTAAACCGGGCAGATACGAATATGAAATTCAAGCTGAAATAGAACATACTTTTGGCTTAAATGGCTGCACTCCCGCTTACCCTTCAATTGTTGCATCCGGTTACAATTCCTGCGTCCTCCACTACATCGAAAACAACCGCCAAATGCAGGAAAACGATTTGTTGCTAATAGATGCCGGTTGTGCTTGCGACTACTACAACGCCGATATTACTCGCACCTTTCCCGTCAGTGGCAAATTTACAGCCGAACAACAGATAATTTATGACTTAGTTTTGCAAGCACAATTGCAGGCAATTAGTCAAGTATCTCCGGGAAATCCTTACAGCAAAATTCATGAAACAGCAGTGCGCGTTTTGGTGGAAGGTTTAATGGATTTAAAACTTTTGGTGGGGGACATTGAAGAGATAATTAAAGAAGAGAAATACAAGCCATTTTATATGCACCGCACTGGTCATTGGCTGGGATTGGACGTGCACGATGTCGGCGTTTATCAGTACGGCGAAAATCCGCAAGTTTTGCAGGCAGGACAAGTGCTGACGGTGGAACCGGGGATTTATATTTCTCCTTATATTAAACCCGTTGAAGGACAGCCGGAGGTTCCTGAAAAATGGCGCGGTATTGGTGTGAGAATTGAAGATGATGTTTTGGTAACATTGGAAAGTCATGAAGTCTTGACGGCGGGAGTTCCTAAATAATTGTTGACTGTTGACTGTTGACTGTTGACTGTTTGAACAATACCGATGCAACCGGAAACGATTTATGTAGGGTGCGGATCTGTCCTATGGTTCAATGGAATTTGCTCCTTGACGGGTGGCGACGCACCTTAGTTACAACTTGATTGTGTGTACCGCATATAAATTGAATCTGCTGTAAGTTGGCAGTGCAGGCTTGAGCTTTGTTAGTATTAACTTGAAAAAGCTCAAGCCTTTACTGCTAAACCTAGAGCAATTATGTGTATTGATCCTACCAAGATCGATCGACCTCTGGAAACCTGCGAAGCATTAGTAGCAGAGCAAAAAGCAAAAATTCTGCAACTAGAAGAGGATTTGCAGCAGCAGAGAGAATTGTGCCAGAAATTAGAAGCACAACTCAAAGCAGTCGAGAATGCTGGCTTTTCGGGTTCGGCAACAGAATTTGATATCACCGAGGACGATCGTATTCAGTTAATCGCATCTCTGGAAAAAAGCCAGGAAATGTACCGAACTCTCATCAAACATTATCCGAATGGCTCGGTATTTTTGTTCGATCGCGATTTGCGCTATACTCTGGTTGACGGCCAAGGTTTGGCAGTAGTTGGTTTGTCCAAAGAACAGTTGGAAGGCAAAACATTGTGGGAAGTATCCCCACCTGAAGATTGGCAACTTTTTGAGACTACATATCGCGCTGCTTTGGCAGGAAAAGAGAATACTTTTGAATATAAATACGGCGATCGCGTTTATTTAACAACAATTGTTCCCGTCAAAAACGACCGGGAAGAAATTTTTGCCGGCATGGTAGTTACTCAAGATATCACCGAAAAAAAACAGGCCGAAATAGGGCTGCAAGAAATCAAAAATCAGCTAAAAATTAAATATCAAAAGCGCACTGAAGACTTAAAAACAGCCAACACTCAATTGCGGGAAGAAATTATCTCTCGCTGGCGCGCCGAAGAAGTTTTGCGGGAAAGCCAGGAACAGCTAGAATTGTTTTTTTCTCAATCTTTAGATGGTTTTTTATTTATGATGCTGGACGAACCAGTGCACTGGGACGATACAGTTGACAAAGAAAAAGTTTTGGATTATGTATTTGCTAACGGGCGGGTAACGAAGGCAAATGATGCTTTGATAGCTCAATACGGGGGTACTAGGGAACAGTTTATTGGTCGGACGCTTTACTCTTTCTTGTCTCACGACTTGACTGGTGGCAGAGAGATAATAAGGCAATTTTTTGATGCTGGCAGAATCCACATCGAAAATGATAATCGCACGTTTGACGGAGTTCCAGTTTGGATAGAAGGCGACTATATTTGCATTTACGATTCCCACGGCAGAATTGTGGGCTATTTTGGCGTACAGCGCGATATTAGCGATCGCAAAAAAGCAGAAGCAACCCTCAGAGATAGCGAAGAACGCTTTCGGGCAACCGTCGAACAAGCGGCAGTCGGTATTACCCACCCTGACGAAACAGGCCGCTATTTGCGAGTCAATCAAAAATTCTGCGAGATAGTCGGATATACTGCGACTGAACTGCTGTCGCGAACTTGGATGGACGTTACTTACCCAGAAGATATAGATGCAGATTTAGGACAAAACAAGAAATTATTTGCCGGGGAAATTGACAGTTTTAAAATGGAAAAACGCTTGCTGCACAAAGACGGCACTGTAGTTTGGGTAAATATTACAGTATCGCTAATCAAAGAACCGCTGAGCGGGGCAATTTACAATGTAGTAGTGACAGAAGATATTAGCGATCGCAAAAAAACAGAAGCAGCACTGAAAGAAAGCGAAGAAAGGTTCCGAGAGCTAGCAGAAAACATTGAAAGCGTGTTTTGGATGGTAAACGTTCAACCCCAAGAAATTATTTATATCAGTCCGGCTTACGAAAAGATTTGGGGCAGAAGCTGCGCTGATTTGTATGGTAACAGGGGATTTTTTGCAGATTCCATCCATCCAGAAGATCGCGAGCGCGTTATTGCTAATTTAACTAGACAAATTGAGTCTGAAGACGAGATAGAATATCGAATTGTCAGGCCGGACGGCAAAAGCCGCTGGATTCGCGATCGGGCTTTTCCGATTAGAAATCAATCTGGTAAAGTTTACCGCATCGTGGGCATTGCAGTAGATATTACCGCACGAAAACAGGCAGAAAAAACCATCCGCGAAAGTGAAGAACGCTTCCGCCAGCTAGCAGAAAATATCCAATATTCCGTCTGGCTAATGTCTGCGGAATTCACCGATTTATTATATCTGAGTCCAGCTTACGAACAAATCTGGGGGCGCAGTCGCGAAGAATTGTATGCCGATCCCTTAAAAATAATGGAGTGGGTGCATCCAGAAGATAAACACCTGTTGGAAGAGGCAATGGGGCGAGTGTTGCAAGGCGATTCCACTAATACCGAATATCGGATTTTTTTGCCAGACGGCACAATTCGCTGGGTGTGCGATCGAGCTTTTCCCATTTACGACGAATCGGGCAAAATGTACCGCATCGCCGGTATTTGCGAAGATATCAGCGATCGCAAATTTACCGATGCCCGCATCCAAGCAGCACTCCGCGAAAAAGAAGTATTGCTCAAAGAAATTCACCACCGAGTCAAAAATAATATGCAGGTAATTTCCAGCTTGCTGCAACTTCAAGCTCAATACATTGAAGACGAAGCGACGCTAACTTTATTTGAAGAAAGCCAGACCCGCATCCATTCAATGGCTTTGATTCATGAGCAACTGTATCAATCAGAAAATCTCGATCGCATCGCCCTGTCCCCCTACGTCGAAAATTTGGTTGCTAATTTGTATCAATCTTTTGGTTGTGGCAATACTTCCATCCAATTTAATCTCAAAATTGACCCTATTTATTTAAACATAGAAACAGCCATTCCGTGCGGTTTAATTATTAACGAACTTGTCTCTAACTCTTTAAAATATGCCTTTATCTCAAGTTTAGAGGGTGAAATATCTATTAATTTTCATGAAATAGATGACCACCAATTTCATTTAACTATTCAAGATAACGGTCGCGGATTTCCGGCGGATTTTGACGTAGAAACTACTGAAACATTAGGATTACGATTAGTAAGAATGTTGGCTTACCAGTTAGAAGCGAGTATTGCCATTGACAGTCAGTGTGGAACCTGCTACACTTTGATTTTCAAAGAGTTAAATTATCGGCAGCGCCTTTGACGACAAATGAACCCTCTAAAAATTTTGGTTGTAGAAGACGAAGTTATTGTAGCGCAAGACATAGCAGGCCGATTAAAAAAACTGGGATATGCAGTAACAGCTACAGTTTCTTCAGGAGAAGAAGCAATTCAAAAAGCGATAGAAAACCCGCCCGATTTAGTGTTGATGGATATCGTGCTTAAAGGTGAGATAGACGGGGTAACAGCGGCCGAAGAAATCCGAACTAATAGGAATGTGCCGACAGTATTTTTAACAGCTTATGCGGACGATCAAACGCTGCAAAGAGCGAAACTTACAGACCCATTCGGTTATATTATCAAACCATTTCAACAAAATGATTTGCGGGTGGCGATCGAGATTGCCCTGCACAGACACGAAATCGAAACCAAGATGCGAGAATCTCTCAAAGCCGCGGAAGCAGTCAGAGAGTCGGTGGAAGAAAAATCGCACCGCCAAAACCAGTATATTTCAATGGCAGCTCACGAATTGCGGAACCCGCTCAACGCGATTTTAATTTCTGCGGAACTTCTGGATCTTGATCGAACTCGCAGCAGTGACGAATCCCAAGTTAGAACCCTGCGGCTGGTGCACTCAGCTACCCAAAAGATGAACCAGCTAATCGACGATATGCTGTTCATGGGCAGAGCAGAATCAGGCCAACTCCAATGCAATCCATTACCGATAAATTTAATCGAATTTTGTCAAAACTTGCTCGATCAATTGCAGTTAGGAAATGAAGCAAAGCACAAACTAACATTAATCCCTTCAGATGTTACCAGCGCGATGTTAGATCAACAATTGCTACACGGCATTATTTCTAACTTAATCGTCAACGCCATCAAATATTCTCCCAACGGCGGGCAAGTCACCTTGGAACTGGAATGCCGTCCAGCAAGCGAAGGAGACAAAGAAGCTATTTTCGGCTTATCTCCTCAGTGTTTGTTTGCCACTTCCCAATTTACAAATATTAGCTCTCCCTTACTAATTATCCGCATCCGAGACGAAGGTATGGGCATCCCAGAAACGGAAGTAGGGAAAATATTTGAAATGTTTTACCGCTGCAAGAATACGGGGAAAATTAAAGGTAACGGTTTGGGATTAACAATTGTTAAAAAAGCTGTGGAATTGCAAGGAGGGGCGATCGCCTGCGAAAGCAAAATGGGCATGGGTACAACCTTCACAGTCGCGCTTCCTTACGTAGCACTTTCCTGTAAGACTCAACGAGAAAGAACTTAACTACCACTACAAACACTAATCAAAGTGTTGCAAAATCCACTCCACCGCCACGGCTAAATTTGCTGCAATAAAATCCGGTTTAGTATGGTGCTGATACTCCCCACTCAACACGCTTTCTCCGTAACCAGTCTGCACCAAAATACCAGTACAGCCGGCATTGTGAGCCATATCAACATCAGTCGCTTTATCCCCCACCATAAAACTATTTCGCAAATCTAAATCCTGTTCCCAAGCTGCCGCTACCAACATCCCTGTATTCGGTTTTCGCCACGTTGTATACCGCGTAAATTCTGGGTTGGTTCCGCCTTCGGCTGCGCTTAAATAAGGGCAGTAATAAAGAGCATCTAACTTAGCTCCTGCTTCATTTTCTAATAGCTGACAAAGGCGTTTGTGCAAAGCTTCTACGTGGCTAACCGGATAATAATCCCTCGCTGGGCCGGATTGATTGGAAACCAAACAGCAAAATATTTGTTTGTCATTTAAACGGCGTACAGCTTGGGCTACTCCGGGGATTAAATGTAAATCTTCTACTTTGTGGATGTAGCCGGCTTCGATATTGAGAACGCCATCTCTGTCAAGAAATACTGCTCGTTTCATTGTTGTATTGTTGCTTGAAAATTGGGTTTAGGGTGAGGATGCGGCAGTGTTCGTTGGTGTTAACTTAAGCCTAAAAACCTTTGTATCTATCGTTTATAGTCGAGTCTAGATCCCCCTAAATCCCCCTTAAGAAGGGGAGTAGGGGTTGACTTTGAGTGTTCCAGTCCTCCTCTTTTTCCGCTTGGGACTTTGACTACTCTTGTCCCCCCCTTATTAAGGGGGGTTAGGGGGGATCGGGAAGACTGGACAAGGAAGACTATAGGCTGGCACAGCGAAAATCTAGGTAGGCTCGTCATTCTAAAATAGATTGTTTCCCTAACCATTCGCGGAAACTATTATGATACAAACTATAGCAAATTTCTCCTCCAATTTCTTGTTTATTTAAGAACTCGATCCAATTGTCTAACGCTTTTTCAACATCGTATTCATCCTGATCAATTATATTGGCGATCGCACTTACAGACAAACTTGTTGTGGATTGTACCAAAACATTCAGCACAGACAACTCGATCGCCGATAAGCCATCACCTCTCATCCGCAGCCAGTGGTTTTGATAATACGCTGCTAAACCGGGAGGAAGTTCAGAGACAAGTGAGGACTCCCCCAGATTAGCATCGGGGTGTGAATTCTCGTTAATGGCAGGTAACATCTGACTCAGATACATGAAATTGTCTTCCCTGACAGTTGCGAGTTGTTGGCCCAATTCCGGTGCAGTTAAATCCGGTGCGGTTGATAGGTTTTGCTGAATGTAGTTCAGGGCATCTTCGCGATTTTGGGCGGGATAATCTCTTAAATCGAGGGTTTGAGAGGGCGTTTCAATTAACAAACCGGATTTCTCTCTTAAAAACGGGCGGCGGGCGAGGATAAAATAAGTACGATCGCCCAAATATCTCGGCAGATAAAACAGATTGGTGCTGGGAGGCTGACTGGTGCGGGCGATCGCGTCTAGAGAATCAATGACTATTATCAACTTTTGGCGAGAGTCTAATTTATCGCTAATTTGCTGAAGCAACAAAGACAGAAACCAACTCCCCTCATGGGATTCGAGATTTTGAAGTTGAGATCTTAGCTTGACAATTTCTGATGTTTCCCCATTGGC
The DNA here is from genome assembly GCF_036700905.1 of Microcoleus sp. S13_C3. Classification (NCBI taxonomy): domain Bacteria; kingdom Bacillati; phylum Cyanobacteriota; class Cyanophyceae; order Oscillatoriales; family Microcoleaceae; genus Microcoleus; species Microcoleus sp. S13_C3. Next base: position 18,772 of record NZ_JAUBPT010000011.1, read on the forward strand.
GGCAAGGTATTTGTCAATCAGTTGAGTGCAGACAGAAGCGAGAAAATCTTCAGCTCGATTTTTGCCTTCAACTCCAGCGTTGTAATAGATACTGCGTGGATGGGCGGTGACATATTGGGCGAGGATGGAACTTTTGCCGCAGCCGGGAGTGCCGACTATTGTGAAATAACCGCGGCTGTGGGAGGCTAGAAAGTCGGAAATGGCAGAAAAAACAAACTTGCGCCCGACAAAATTCTCGCTTTTTTCTAGCAGGAGTTGCTGAAATTCCTTTGGGTAAGAATCGGTAGAGATGGGAGTTGAGAGAGGTGAGGAATTCATGTTAGTGCCTCCACCCCTTCTAGGCGCAGGAAATATACGCGGCCGGATTCGTCGCCTGCGACAATTGTGAGTCCATCGGGGGCGATCGCGCAAGATGCGATCGAACTTTTACACGCGAAACTAGCAATGACATTATTTCCACTCGACAAATCCCAGACTTTGACGGTGTTGTCATCTGAACCAGAAATTGCTAGCTTCCCATCTTCCGTGACGGCTACTGTATTTACTGAGTAACTGTGACCTTCAAGAGTAAACTGTTCCTTTCCAGTGGTTAAATCCCAGACTTTGAGGGTTTTGTCATCTGAACCAGAAATTGCTAGCTTCCCATCTTCCGTGACAGCAACTGCATTTACTGAGTTGCTGTGACCCTCGAGAGTAAACTGTTGCTTTCCAGTGGTTAAATCCCAGACTTTAAGGGTGTTGTCTGCTGAACCAGAAATTGCCCGCTTGCCATCCTCCGTGACGGCTACTGCATTTACTGAATTGCTGTGATCTTTGAGAGTAAACTCTTCCTTTCGAGTTGTTAAATCCCAGACTTTTAGGGTTTTGTCTGCTGAACCAGAAATTGCCCGCTTGCCATTAGCAGTGACGGTTACTGCATTTACTGAGTTGCTGTGACCTTTGAGAGTAAACTGTTGCTTTCCGGTAGTAAAATCCCAGACTTTTAGGGTGTTATCCCACGAACCAGAAATTGCCCGCTTGCCATCAGCAGTGACAGCGACTGCATTTACCAAGGAGCCATAACCTTTGAGAGTAAATAGTTGCTTTCCGGTGATTAAATCCCAGACTTTCAGGGTGTTGTCTGCTGAAGCAGAAATTGCCTGCTTGCCATCAGCAGTTACTGCTACCGAATTTACCAAGTAGCTGTGACCTTTGAGAGTAGAGTGTTCGTTTCCCGTGGTTAAATCCCAGACTTTGAGGGTGGCGTCCCGTGAACCAGAAATTGCCCGCTTGCCATCAGCGGTGACAGCGACTGTATTTACCGAGTAACGGTGACCTTCGAGAGTAAATTCTTCTTTTCCAGTTATTAAATCCCAGACTTTGAGGGTGTTGTCGAAAGAACCAGAAATTGCCCGCTTGCCATCCGCAGTGATGGCAACTGCATATACTAAATCGCTATGACCTTTGAGAGTAAACAATTTCTTATTTACCGAGTAACTGTGACCTTCGAGAGTAAATTCTTCTTTTCCAGTGGTTAAATCCCAGACTTTGAGAGTATTGTCCTTTGAACCAGAAATTGCCAGCTTGCCATCCGCAGTGATGGCGACTGCATATACTGAATCGCTATGACCTTTGAGAGTAAATTCTTCTTTTCTCGTGGTTAAATTCCAGACTTTGAGGGTTTTGTCTGCTGAGCCAGACAATGCCCGCTTGCCATCCGCAGTGATGGCGACTGCACCTACCAAATAACTGTGACCTTCGAGAGTAAATTCTTCTTTTCCAGTGGTTAAATCCCAGACTTTGAGGGTTTTGTCGAAAGAACCAGAAATTGCTCGCTTGCCATCAGCAGTTACTGCTACTGCATATACAGGGTTGTTATGACCTTTGAGAGTAAATTCTTCTTTTTCCGTAGTTAAATTCCAGACTTTGAGTGTTTTGTCTGCTGAACCAGAAAGCGCCCGCTTGCCATCAGGAGTGACTGCTACCGCATTTATCAAGTGGCTGTGACCTTTGAGAGTAAACTGTTCATTTCCAGTGGTTAAATCCCAGACTTTGAGCGTGTTGTCTGCTGAACCGGAAATTACCCGCTTGCCATCAGCAGTGACGGCTACTGCATTTACTGAGTTGCTGTGACCTTCGAGGGTGCGTAGTAGTCCCCTGCGAGGGGGAGTTAAACAAGGTGTCAAAGGACGCAACCAAGATGATGCTTTCCACTGCTTGGCTACTTCCAGCATTGCCTGAATTTCGGGCATTTCAAAGTACAGTAAGCGCCCTAACAATTGTGCCGCTAGTTGGGTTTTATCTCGCTCCAAAATATCGGCTGACATCCACAGTACCCTTTGAATTAAGTCTAGGGATTTCGATTTTTCTGAGTTGTAATCTGAGTTAGTTACTGCTTCGGTATCGTCAAGCAAATTGAAATCATCAATCAGTGCCTGCACCCCAAACTCAGGATGCTGAATCTTTGCCATCAGAAAGTTAAAATCAGTCAGCTTTTGATAATACTTTTCTAAATTCCCTGACTTGACATGATTTGGCAGTAAGCTGCCCAGATAAGCACGTTGATAGGAAAGTGGTTGGGCAGCTAACTTGTTCGCAAATTCTCCCATCTCAGACCATCCCCTTTTCTAAATACTCAGCACTCCCTTCGAGTCGCAGGAAATATACGCGGCCGGATGCGTCGCCGACCACAATTGTTACTCCATCGGGTGCAATAGCGCAAGAGGCGATCGAACTTTCACCCGTGAAACTAGCAATGACATTTCCACTCGACAAATCCCAGACTTTGAGGGTTTTGTCATCTGAACCAGAAATCGCCCGTTTGCCGTCTGGGGTGATGGCTACTGCTTTTACCGAGTCGCTGTGACCTTTGAAAGTAAACTGTTCCTTTCGAGTTGTTAAATCCCAGACTTTAAGGGTTTTGTCCCAAGAACCAGAAATTGCCAGCTTGCCATCGGGGGTGACGGCAACTGCATTTACTGAGTAGCTGTGACCTTTGAGAGTAAACTGTTCCTTTCGAGTTGTTAAATCCCAGACTTTAAGGGTTTTGTCCCAGGAACCAGAAATTGCCCGCTTGCCATCGGGGGTGATGGCGACTGCATATACTGAGTCGCTATGACCAGTGAGAGTAAATTCTTCCTTTGCAATTGTTAAATCCCAGACTTTGAGGGTGTTGTCCCAGGAACCAGAAATTGCCCGCTTGCCATCGGGGGTGATGGCGACTGCATATACTGAGTTGCTGTGACCAGTGAGAGTAAATTCTTCCTTTGCAATTGTTAAATCCCAGACTTTGAGGGTTTTGTCTCTTGACCCAGAAATTACCCGCTTGCCATCCTCTGTGACAGCAACTGCATATACTGAGTCGCTGTGACCATTGAGAGTAAAGAGTTCCTTTCGAGTTGTTAAATCCCAGACTTTGAAGGTTTTGTCCCACGAACCAGAAATTGCCCGCTTGCCATCGGGGGTGACAGCAACTGCATTTACCAAGTCGCCGTGACCTTTGAGAGTAAACTCTTCCTTTTCAGTTGTTAAATCCCAGATTTTGAGGGTTTTGTCCGATGAACCAGAAATCGCCCGTTTGCCATCCTCCGTGACAGCAACTGCATTTACCAAGTCGCTGTGACCTTTGAGAGTAAACTCTTCCTTTCGAGTTGTTAAATCCCAGACTTTTAGGGTTTTATCCCACGAACCAGAAATCGCCCGCTTGCCATCAGCCGTGACGGCTACTGCATTTACCAAGTAGCTGTGAAATTTGAGAGTAAACTCTTCTTTTTCAGTTGTTAAATCCCAGACTTTGATGGTGTTGTCTCTTGAACCAGAAATCGCCCATTTGCCATCCTCTGTGACAGCCACTGCATTTACCAAGTCGCTGTGACCTTTGAGAGTAAAGAGTTCCTTTCGAGTTGTTAAATCCCAGACTTTTAGGGTTTTGTCCCAGGAACCAGAAATCGCCCGCTTGCCATCAGCCGTGACGGCTACTGCATTTACCAAGCCGCTGTGACCTTTGAAAGTAAAGAGTTCCTTTCGAGTCGTTAAATCCCAGACTTTGAGGCTGTTGTCTCTTGAACCAGAAATTGCACCCTTGCCATCAGCAGTGACGGCTAGTGCATATACTGAGTCGCTGTGACCATTGAGAGTAAAGAGTTCCTTTCGAGTTGTTAAATCCCAGACTTTTAGGGTTTTGTCCCAGGAACCAGAAATCGCCCGCTTGCCATCAGCCGTGACAGCAACTGCATTTACCCACTGGCTGTGACCATTGAGAGTAAAGAGTTCCTTTAGAGTTGTTAAATCCCAGACTTTTAGGGTGTTGTCCGATGAACCAGAAATTACCAGCTTGCCATCAGCAGTGACGGCTACTGCATTTACCGAGTGACTGTGACCTTCGAGGGTGCGTAGTAGTCCCCTTCCCCTGCGAGGCGGAGTTAAACAGGGTGTCAAAGGACGCAACCAAGGTGCTGATTTCCAGTGCTTTGCTACCTCCAGCATGGCCTGAATTTCTGGCATTTCAAAGTACAGTAAGTACCCTAACAATTGCCCTGCCAGTTGCGTCTTATCTCGCTCCCAAATATCGGCTGACATCCATAGTACCGCTTGAATTAAGTTCAGGGCTTTCGCTTTTTCTGGGTTGTACTCTGGGTGAGTTAATGCTTCTGAAGCGTCAACCAAATCGAAATCATCAATAAGTGCCTGTACCCCAAACTCAGGATGCTGAATCTTTGCTATCAGAAAGTTAAAATCAGTCAGTTTTTGATAATACTTTTCTAAATTCCCTGACTTGACATGATTTGGCAGTAAGCTGCCCAGATAAGCACGTTGATAGAAAAGTGGTTTGGTCGCTAACTTGTCAGCAAATTCTCCCATCTCACGCCATCTCCTTTTCTAAATATTCAGTAATCCCTTCTAGTCGCAGGAAATATACGCGGCCCGATGCGTCGCCTGCCACAATTGTGACTCCATCGGGTGCAATAGCGCAACAGGCGATCGAACTTTCACCCGTGAAACTGGCAATGACATTTCCCCTCGACAAATCCCAGACTTTGAGGGTGCTATCCCACGAACCAGAAATTGCCCGCTTCCCATCAGCAGTCGCGGCTACTGCTTTTACCAAATCGCTGTGACCAGTGAGAGTAAACTCTTCCTTTCGAGTAGTTAGATCCCATACTTTGATAGTGTTGTCATCTGAACCAGAAATTGCCCGCTTGCCATCAGCGGTGACGGCGACTGCTGTTACGAATTGGCCGTGAGCTTCGAGAGTAAACAGTTTCTTTCCTATTGTTAAATCCCAGACTTTGATTGTCTTGTCATATGAAACAGAAATTGCCCGCTTGCCATCAGCGGTGACGGCGACTGCTTTTATCCAGCCGCCGTGACCTTTTAAAGTAAACAGTTCCTTTCGAGTTGTTAAATCCCAGACTTTGAGGGTGTTGTCCGATGAACCAGAAATTGCCCGCTTGCCATCGGGGGTGATGGCGACTGCATTGATTGAGTTGGTATGACCTTTGAGAGTAAACTGTTCCTCTCCAGTTGTTAAATCCCAGACTTTGAGGGTGGTGTCTCTTGAACCAGAAATTGCCCGCTTGCCATCAGCAGTGACGGCTACTGCATGGACTAAGTAGCTGTGACCTGTGAGAGTAAAGAGTTCCTTTCGAGTTGTGAAATCCCAGACTTTGAGGGTTGTATCATCTGAACCAGAAATTGCTAGCTTGCCATCATCAGTGACAGCAACTGCATTGATCGAGCCGCTGTGGCTATTGAAAGTAAACAGTTCATTTCCAGTT
>NZ_JAUBPT010000011.1:24627-39114 GCF_036700905.1 Microcoleus sp. S13_C3
ATCAGTGACAGCAACTGCATTGATCGAGCCGCTGTGGCTATTGAAAGTAAACAGTTCATTTCCAGTTGTTAAATCCCAGACTTTAAGGGTGTATTCATATGAAGCCGAAATTGCCTGTTTGCCGTTAGTAGTGACAGCAACTGCATTTACCTGTCTGTGACCATTGAGAGTAAACAGTTCATTTCCAGTTGCTAAATCCCAGACTTTGATGGTGTTGTCCCACGAACCAGAAATCGCCCGCTTGCTATCAGCAGTGATTGCTACTGCATTTACCGCATCGCTATGACCATTGAGAGTAAACTCTTCCTTTCGAGTTGTTAAATCCCAGACTTTGAGGGTGTTGTCCCACGAACCAGAAACCGCCCGTTTGCCGTCGGGGGTGACTGCCACTCCATGTACCGAGTTGCTGTGACCATTGAGAGTAAACAGTTCCTTTCCAGTGGTTAAATCCCAGACTTTGAGGGTGTTGTCATCTGAACCAGAAATCGCCCGCTTGCCGTCGGGGGTGACGGCTACTGCATTTACCGAATCGCTATGACCATTGAGAGTAAACAGTTCCTTTCGAGTTGTTAAATCCCAGACTTTAAGGGTGTTGTCATCTGAACCAGAAATCGCCCGCTTGCCGTCGGGGGTGACGGCTACTGCATATACCTGTCTATGACCATTGAGAGTAAACAGTTCCTTTCCAGTGGTTAAATCCCAGACTTTGAGGGTTTGGTCTCTTGAACCAGAAATCGCCCGCTTGCCATCAGCAGTAACGGCTACGGCTTTTACCGACTTGCTGTGACCTTTAAGGGTGCGTAGCAATCCCCTGCGAGAGGGAGTTAAACAAGGTGTCAAAGGACGCAACCAAGGTGCTGCTTTCCACTGCTTTGCTACTTCCAGCATTGCCTGAATATCGGGCATTTCAAAGTACAGTAAGCGCCCTAACAATTGCTGGGCCAGTTTGGTCTTATCTGCATCCAAAATATCGGCAGACATCCACAGTACCCTTTGAATCAAGTTCAAGACTTTTGCTGTTTCTGAGCTGTATTCTAGGTTAGTGACTGCTTCAAAAGCGTCAACCAAATCGAAATCATCAATCAGTGCCTGGACCCCAAACTCAGGATGCTGAATCTTTGCCATCAGAAAGTTAAAATCTGTCAGTTTTTGATAATACTTTTCTAAATTCCCTGATTTGAGATAATTTGGCAGTAAGCTGCCCAGATAAGCACGTTGATAGGAAAGTGGTTTGGCGGCTAACTTGTCAGCAAATTCTTTTAGGTAAGCAGCGGTAGAGATGGAAGTTGCCAGAGGTGAGGAATTCATGTTAGTGCCTCCACCCCTTCTAGGCGCAGGAAATATACGCGGCCGGAGCGAGCGCCTGCGACAATTGTGACTCCATCGGGTGCAATAGCGCAAGAGGCGATCGCACTTTCACCGGTGAAACTGGCAATGACATTTCCACTCGACAAATCCCAGACTTTGAGGGTTTTGTCATCGGAACCAGAAATCGCCCGTTTGCCGTCGGGGGTGAGGGCTACTGCTTTTACCGAGTTGCTGTGATCTTTGATAGTAAACTCTTCCTTTCGAGTTATTAAATCCCAGACTTTAAGTGTGTTGTCTCTTGAACCCGAAATCGCCCGCTTGCCATCCTCCGTGACGGCAACTGAATTTACCGAGTCGCTGTGAAATTTTAAAGTAAACAGTTCCTTGCTAGTTGTTAAATCCCACACTTTGAGGGTTTTATCATCTGAACCAGAAATCGCCAGCTTGCCATCAGCAGTGATAGCAACTGCATTTACCGAGTAGCTGTGGAGAGTAAACTCTTCCTTTCGAGTTGTTAAATCCCAGACTTTTATGGTGTTGTCCCACGAACCGGAAACCGCCCTCTTCCCATCAGCAGTGACGGCTACTGCATTGACTGAGTTGCTGTGACCTTCGAGAGTAAACTGTTCCTTTCCAGTTGTTAAATCCCAGACTTTGAGGGTGTTGTCGAAAGAGCCAGAAATCGCCCGCTTGCCATCAGCAGTGACGGCTACTGCATTGACCAAGTAGCTGTGACCTTGGAGAGTAAACTGTTCCTTTCGAGTAGTTAAATCCCAGACTTTGATGGTCTTGTCCCACGAACCAGAAAGCGTCCGCTTGCCATCAGGAGTAACGGCTACTGCATATACTGAGTTGCTGTGACCTTCGAGATTAAACAGTTCGTTTCCAGTTGTTAAATCCCAGACTTTAAGCGTCTTGTCATCTGAACAAGAAAGCGCCCGCTTCCCATCAGTAGTGACGGCTACTCCATTTACAAAGTTGCTGTGACCTTCGAGACTAAACAGTTCGTTTCCAGTTGTTAAATCCCAGACTTTAAGGGCCTTGTCCGATGAACAAGAAAGCGCCCGCTTGCCATTACCAGTGACTACAACTGCTTTTACCGAGCTGCTGTGACCTCTGAGAGTAAACAGTTCCTTTCGAGTTATTAAATCCCAGACCTTGAGGGTTTTGTCCCACGAACCAGAAATTGCCCACTTGCCATCAGCCGTGACGGCTACTGCTATTACTGAGTTTCTGTGACCATTGAGAGTAAACAGTTCCTTTCGAGTTATTAAGTCCCAGACTTTGATGGTGTTATCAAAAGAACCAGAAATTGCCTGCTTGCCATCAGCAGTGACAGCTACTGCATATACTGAGTTGCTGTGACCTTTGAGAGTAAATTCTTCCTTTCCAGTTGTTAAATTCCAGACTTTGAGGGTGGTGTCCAAAGAACCAGAAATTGCCCTCTTGCAATCAGCAGTGATGCCTACTGCTCTTACCGAGTACCTGTGGCCTTTGAGAGTAAGCTCTTCCTTTCCTGTGGTTAAATCCCACACTTTTAGGGTCTTGTCACTTGAAGCAGAAATTGCCCGCTTGCCATCAGCGGTGACGGCTACTGCTCTTACACAGTCGCTGTGACCTTTGAGAGTAAACTGTTCCTTTCCAGTGGTTAAATCCCACACTTTTAGGGTCTTGTCACTTGAACCAGAAATTGCCCTCTTGCCATCAGGAGTGACGGTTACTGCATTTACCCAGTAGCTGTGACCTTTAAGGGTGCGTAGTAGTCCCCTGCGAGGCGGAGTTAAACAAGGTGTCAAAGGACGCAACCAAGCTGCTGCTTTCCACTGCTTTGCTACCTCCAGCATTGCCTGAATCTCTGGGGTTTCAAAGTACAGTAAGCGCCCTAATAATTGCCCGGCCAGTTGTGTCTTATCTCGCTCCAAAATATCGGCTGACATCCACAGCGCAGCTTGAATTAAGTTAAGGAATTTCGCTTTTTCTGGGTTGTACTGTGGGTGAGTTACTGCTTCTGAATCGTCAACTAAATTAAAATCATCAATCAGTGCCTGCCTCCCAAATTCAGGATGCTGAATCTTTGCCATCAGAAAGTTAAAATCAGTCAGTTTTTGATAATACTTTTCTAAATTCCCTGATTTGAGATAATTTGGCAGTAAGCTGCCCAGATAAGCACGTTGATAGGAAAGTGGTTTGGCCGCTAACTTGTCAGCAAATTCTCCCATGTCACGCCATCCCCTTTTCTAAATACTCAGTCATCCCTTCGAGTCGCAGGAAATATACGCGGCCGGATGCGTCGCCTGCTACGATTTTGACTCCATCGGGTGCAATAGCGCAAGACGCGATCGGATTGTCGCTCATGAAACTAGCAATGATATTTCCAGTGGTTAAATCCCAGACTTTGAGGGTGTTGTCATTTGAACCAGAAATCGCCCGCTTGCCATCAGCGGTGACAGCGACTAATTTTACCCAGTCGCTGTGACCTGTGAGAGTAAACTCTTCCTTTTCTGTTGTTAAATCCCAGACTTTGAGGGTGTTATCATATGAACTAAAAATTGCCCGCTTGCCATCACCAGTGACGGCTACTGAATTTACCGAGTAGCTGTGACCATTGAGAGTAAACAGCTCCTTTTCAGTGGTTAAATCCCAGACTTTGAGGGTGTTGTCTCTGGAACCAGAAATCGCCCGCTTGCCATCAGCAGTGACAGCAACTGCATTTATCGACTGGCTGTGACTTTTGAGAGTAAACTGTTCCTTTCCAGTGGTTAAATCCCACACTTTGAGGGTGTTGTCTGTGGAACCAGAAATCGCCCGTTTGCCGTCGGGGGTGACAGCAACTGCATTTACCAAGTCGCTATGACCTTTGAGAGTAAACTGTTCCTTTCCAATTGTTAAATCCCAGACTTTGAGGGTGTTGTCCCAAGAACCAGAAATTGCCCGCTTGCTATCTGCAGTGACGGCTACTACATATACTGAGTGGCTATGACCTTTGAGAGTAAACTGTTCCTTTCCAGTTGTTAAATCCCAGACTTTGAGGGTGTCTCTGGAACCAGAAATCACCCGCTTGCCATCAGCACTGACGCCTACTACATATACCCAGTCGCTGTGACCTTTGAGAGTAAATTTTTCCTTTCCAGTTGTTAAATCCCAGACTTTGAGGGTGTTGTCCCACGAACCAGAAATTGCCCGCTTGCTATCTGCAGTGACGGTGACTGCATTTACTGAGTCGCTGTGACCTTCGAGGGTGCGTAGTAGTCCACTCCAAGGGGGAGTAAAACACGGTGTCAAAGGACGCAACCAAGCTGCTGCATTTTCCTGCTTGGCTACCTCCAGCATTGCCTGAATTGCCGGAATATTAAAGTCAAGTAAGCGCTCTAACAATTGCCCTGCCAGTTGGGTCTTATCTCGCTCCAAAATATCGGCTGAAATCCACAGTACCACTTGAATCAAGTTCAGGGCTTTCGCTTTTTCTCGGTACTCAGGGTGAGTTACTACTTCTGAATTGTCAACTAAATTAAAATCATCAATAAGTGCCTGCACTCCAAATTCAGGATGCTGAATCTTTGCCATCAGAAAGTTAAAATCAGTCAGTTTTTGATAATACTTTTCTACATGACCTGACTTGACATAATTTGGCAGTAAGCTGCCCAGATAAGCACGTTGATAGAAAAGTGGTTTGGCAGCTAACTTGTCAGCGAATTCTCCCATCTCACGCCATCCCCTTTTCTAAATACTCAGTAATCCCTTCGAGTCGCAGGAAATATACGCGGCCGGATGCGTCGCCTGCTACGATTGTGACTCCATCGGGTGCAATAGCGCAAGAGGCGATCGACCTTTCACCCGTGAAACTGGCAATGACATTTCCACTCGACAAATCCCAGACTTTGAGGGTTTTGTCAGATGAACCGGAAATCGCCCGCTTGCCATCAGCAGTGACAGCGACTGCTTTTACCCAGTCGCTGTGACCTGTGAGAGTAAACTCTTCCTTTTCAGTTGTTAAATCCCAGACTTTGAGGGTTTTGTCAGATGAACTAGAAATCGCCCGCTTGCCATCAGCAGTGAGGGCGACTGCATATACTGAGTAGCTGTGACCTTTGAGAGTAAAGTGTTCCTTTCCAGTTATTAAATCCCAGACTTTGAGGGTGTTGTCCGATGCACCAGAAATTGCCAGCTTGCCATCAGCCGTGATAGCTACTGCATTGACAGAGTTGCTGTGACCTTTGAGAGTAAATTCTTCCTTTCCCGTTGTTAAATTCCAGACTTTTAGGGTGTTGTCATGTGAACCCGAAATCGCCCGCTTGCCATCAGCAGTGATAGCGACTGTATTTACAGATTTGCTGTGACCAGTAAGAGTAAACTGTTCCTTTCGAGTTGTTAAATCCCAGACTTTGAGGGTATGATCCCACGAACCAGAAATCCCCCGCTTCCCATCAGCAGTGACGGCTACTACATATACTGAGTTGCTGTGACCTTTGAGAGTAAATTCTTCCTTTCCCGTTGTTAAATCCCAGACTTTGAGGGTGTGATCCCACGAACCAGAAATCCCCCGCTTCCCATCAGCAGTGACCGCTACTGCATTTACTAAGTCGCTATGACCTTGGAGAGTAAACTGTTCCTTGCGAGTTGTTAAATCCCAGACTTTGATGGTATTGTCCCACGAACCAGAAATTGCCCGCTTGCCATCGGGGGTGACGGCTACTGCATTTACTGAGTTTCTGTGACCTTTAAGAGTAAATTCTTCCTTTCCAGTTGTTAAATCCCAGACTTTTAGGGTGTGGTCAAATGAACCAGAAATTGCCCGCTTACCATCAGCAGTGATGGCGACTGCATTTACTGAGTTGCTGTGAACTTTGAGAGTAAACAGTTCCTTATGTAGTGAGTTGCTGTGAACTTTATTTACTGAGTTGCTGTGAACTTTGAGAGTAAACAGTTCATTTCGAGTTGTTAAATCCCAGACTTTGAGGGTGTTGTCCAATGAACCAGAAACTGCCAACTTGCCATCCTCCGTGACGGCGACTGCATTTACTGAGTCACTATGACCTTTTAAAGTAAACTCTTCGTTTCCAGTGGTTAAATCCCAGACTTTGACTGTGTTGTCCCACGAACCAGAAATTGCCCGCTTGCCATCGGGGGTGACGGCTACTGCATTTACTGAGTCGCTATGACCTTGGAGAGTAAACTGTTCGTTTCGAGTGGTTAAATCCCAGACTTTGAGGGTTTTGTCGAAAGAACCAGAAATTGCCATTTTGCTATCAGCAGTGACGGCGACTGCGTTTACCCAGTCGCTGTGACCTTGGAGAGTAAACAGTTCGTTTCCAGTGGTTAAATCCCAGACTTTTAGGGTGTTGTCTGATGAACCAGAAAGCGTCCGCTTGCCATCAGCAGTAACCGCAACTGCATTTACCAAGTTGCTATGACCTTGGAGAGTAAACTCTTCCTTTCCAGTGGTTAAATCCCAGACTTTTAGGGTGTGATCATGTGAACCAGAAATCGCCCGCTTGCCATCGGAGGTGACGGCGACTGCATTTACCGAGTAGCTGTGACCTTCGAGGGTGCGTAGCAATCCCCTGCGAGGGGGAGTTAAACAAGGTGTCAAAGGACGCAACCAAGCTGCTGCTTTCCACTGCTTTGCTACCTCCAGCATTGCCTGAATCTCGGGCATTTCAAAGTACAGTAAGCGCCCTAACAATTGTTCCGCCAGTTTGGTTTTATCTCGCTCCAAAATATCGGCTGACATCCACAGCGCCGCTTGAATCAAGTCCAGGGCTTTCGCTTTTTCTGGGTTGTACTCTCGGTGAGTTACTGCTTCAGAAGCGTCAACCAAATTGAAATCATCAATAAGTGCCTGCACTCCAAATTCAGGATGCTGAATCTTTGCCATCAGAAAGTTAAAATCTGTCAGTTTTTGATAATACTTTTCTAAATTACCTGACTTGACATAATTTGGCAGTAAACTGCCCAGATAAGCACGTTGATAGGAAAGTGGTTTGGCCGCTAACTTGTCAGCAAATTCTCCCATCTCACGCCATCCCTTTTTCTAAATACTCAACAATCCGTTGATGTACTTCCTGAAAAATCGGCCGAGTTGGATTCATCTCTCGTTTGCCTTTCAGAAAGTCAAGGAAACTAGCATGATAGATGCTGTAGCAGATTTCTTCGTCTACATTCTGCTTCTTCAAATACTCAACCCACTTCTTTTCTAAAACCTGTGCGACCTCGTATTCATCCACCTCGGCAATTCCAGAAATCATCTCGCAGGGAATCGGGGTGGCAATCTCTAGTAAAATATACAAGACCATCTCCATCAATTGCCCTGGCTTAGCTTCCATCCCCATCTTTACCCAATGGCTTTGATAATACTCTTGCAGCCCGTCGGGCAATTGCTTTAAACTCAAGTCATTGTAATCACCCTTAGCAATTGCCGGCAAAACATACCGCAAATACATAAAATTCTTTTCGCTTTTGTTTGCCACTTGCTCGACAAAAGTTGTATCGCTAATATTGCGCGCTTTAATCCAGTTTGTCAATTTATCTGTATACTCCGGATCGGTATTGATCGCATACCGAATATACTCTTTGATATCATCCTGATTGAAATCAACATACTCCTTGTCTCTTAAATCTAACTCTTTTACCGGAACATCTACTAACAACTGCTTTTTATCATAACTATATGGTCGCCGCGTCAGCATAAAATATACGTTATTGGGCAGATTTTTCGGCAAATGTAAAAGATTTACTCCCGGTTCTTGTTCGACTTCATCCAGTGCATCAATTGCAATTACCAAACGATCGCCCGCCGTGAGTTTTCCCGCCACCTGTGCCAGTAAAGTTGGTAAATCGGCGTCTTCTGAATTTTGCAATTGATAGCGGTCAATTAATTGCCGTCGAATGCTCTTCAAAAACAATTCGGGTCTGTTTCGGCGTTCGACGAGAATATTGAAATAGCAGGGAGATTTATGTTCCCAGACGTATTTGGCAACGATCGAGCTTTTGCCCATTCCCGCATCCCCGACGATCGTAAAATAACCGTGAGGATTTTCAGTGATAAATTGCTCAAAAGTCTCAAAAACAAATCCGCGTCCGCAAAACCTCCGAATTTTTTCTTCTATTAACGATCTAAATTCTTCAGGGTAGGGAGCAACTAATGGGTCTGGTTTTGGATAATAATTCTGTTTTAATTTTATAAACAATATATCCAATTTTCCGGCACCATTTTGGTCAAGAAGTTGAGGGAAAGTATTTCCAAATTTCTTGTAAATCACTCCCAGCCGCTGTTTTACCGTAGCTTCTGATATTCTTAATTCTAGTGAAAGCTCTACCTGATTGCGGGGGGCTTTTTCAGGAGAGAAGAGTGCTGCTAATAATGTTTCTGTTTGTTCCATCGATAATCCATGGCTCCCAGATTCGCCTCTCAGGAATTCTTGCCAATCCATCTAGGTTAACCCCTCATTTAACTTTATTACAACTTACCCGTCGTGCACTTAAATCATCCTGAGCCTTCCCAAGGATCTCTTAAACGGCTGGGATGCTTCCCAGTCCTGAGTCTTGCGAAGGATAGGGACTCTGCTTGACAGTAGTTTAATTATACCTTGAGTATACTTCGATTATACCGACCTCTAATAGACCTAACTTTATACCTCTGCTCAACTTCACTCAATTAAAGTGATGCGATGATTTGATCAGAAGCACAAAAGCAATTTTTGATAAACATTAGAGGTCACTAGAAATGAATCTTAACTTATTCGGCAACTCACACCCAGACGAAGATAATAGCAAAAGGGATGAAATCCCATCACTTGGGATAGGTATAAAAATTATTAGCCAAATTGCCGATGAGCTTAGTTATACCCACACTTCTGACCGTCGCAACTGTCTGTTAATTGTAAAATATTTTCACCCTGTACTACCTCACCCTAGCACTCAAGCTGATTGTTTTAAGCGAGCGACCGATACTTTAAACATTTTCAACTGGCTGAAAGAGCAAAAAACTAGCCCATCCGATCGCAGTTCTAACCAGCCACTGCAAAAAATTACTCTGCAACTCAATAGTGATATTGCCACTGTCACTCAAGTTTTATGGTGGGTGGAACAGTTAGAGAATCTACCACTTCCCGAAGAAGTTTTGCAGCTTTGTAAACTGGCGACGGTGGAGGGGTTTATCAATGCTATTCACCACCACAAAAATATGCCATCAAACACTCCGATCGATCTTGCGATCGCAGTATTTAACCAACGCATAGAAATTCAAATTTGGGATTGGGGAAAGCCTCTTAATTGCCCAGAAAAAGTTGCACCTGAACAACCGCCCGCAAAAGATACCTTGGGTTTAAAGGAGCTGCAATTTATGTTTTAGCAAAGATGGCTATATCTGCCAATCATTCTTTAATTAGTTCTGCCTGACTAGGATCGATAGGTTTTAATCTCCTGCCCGATTTACCCTAAAAATCATGGGATATCGCAAATTAAAACTCACCTTTTCTGGCGTAAATTCGTCCTTTTGGCTTCAGTAGGATATCTGTAGGAACAAAAAACATCAATATTTAGGAGAGAAAACCGTTATGAACTATAACTTAGAAAATCCGCACCGTGACGAAGATTTTAGCGAAATCGATGAAATAGGAAAAATAGGTATAAAACTTATTGGCAAAATTGCCGATGAGCTAAGTTATACCCGCACGTCGGAGGGGCGAAACTGTCTGTTAATTGTAAAATATTTTCAGCCAGCTTTAGTACCACCCCAACCTAGCACTCAAGCTACTTTTTTTAAGCGTGCGATCGACGTTTTACACAGCTTTAACTGGCTTCAAGAGCAACGGAATCCCCAATCCGGGCCAAGTTATAACCAGCCACTTCACAAAATTAAAATTCAAGTAAGTAGCGAACTCCAGGCTGTTACTCAAGTTTTATGGTGGGTCGAGCAGTTAGAGCTTCTACCCATTCCCGAAGCAGTTTTGCAGCTTTGTAAGCTTGCTGCGATCGAGGGTTTTGCCCATGCTGTTCGCCACGCCCACACAAATCGGTCATTGGAAACTCCGAAAATAGAACTGGCGATCGCAGTATTTAACAAACGCCTAGAGATCGAAATATGGGATTGGGGGAAGCCTTTTGACCTCAAGACCAAGCTGAAAGAAGAATTGCCCGAAAAAACTCTGTTTAGTTGGAACGACCTGGCCTTTACTCTTCACTAAAGATGTTCTGAAATTGCCAGTTGTCTATTGACAAGAGAAAGGAACTTTTTTGTGATGACTACTGATACTACTCCCAAGATTCTCGTTGTGGATGATGACCCATCCATCCGCACTCTAGTTCATCGTTTTTTAAATCAGAAATATCAAGTAGATTCGGCAGCAGATGGCGAGACGGCTTTAGAATTGTTTGAGAAATTCAGGCCTGTGCTAGTAATTCTCGATTGGAATTTGCCGGATACTACAGGCTATCACCTCTGCCAGGAAATGCAGCGCCGTACTAATGTTTTTGTGGTAATGCTAAGCAGCCGCACAGACGAAGCTGATAAACTTAAAGTCCTTTCCGCAGGTGCTGATGACTATATCTGCAAACCTTTTGGTTTGGCAGAGTTGGCAATTCGTATAGAAGTTGTGTTGAGACGCATGAGGTCTGTGACTCCATCACGTATTGTATTCGATGGATTCGCGATCGATTCAGCGCGTCGGGAAGCAACACTCAACGATGGCATGATCAAGTTAACAGCCTTGGAATTTAAGATATTGTATTTTTTGGCCAGTCATGCCGGTCAATCTTGGAGTCGCCAACAGCTAATCGAAAAAATTTGGGGTTGGAACTGCAACGACACAGGAGAAGAGAACGTTGTTAGCGTACATATCGGTCAAATTCGCAAGAAAATGATTCAAGCTGATGCTAGTGGGTCGCAGTTTATTAAAACTATTCGAGGCTACGGTTACAGGTTTGATCCGCCCGTTAGCGTTAGCGAAGCGATCCGAAGGAAAGCCCTCGAAGAGGATCGCACGGCAATGGCAATTTCCTAAGCTCAGCACTTTCGATATTGTATAATTGAATTAAATCGATCGCCCATGAGGTACTAAAATGCCTTCTCCCTTTCCAGGGATGAACCCTTATTTAGAAAATCCCGAATTTTGGCCCGAAGTACACCACCGTTTGATCGTTGCGATCGCCGATGACATAGAGCAAAATCTCAGTCAACAATATCGAGTGGCGATCGAAAAGCGCACTTATATGACTGGTGGGGAAGACTCTGTGGATATAGCGATTCCCGATGTATCTGTAGTCGCTGCCAGGACAACAACCCAGACACAATCAGCAGTGATGACTTTACCGCCCCGCCCCGAATTTGTAACAGTAACGCTGCCAATTTCTGAAGAATGTAGGGAAGGTTATTTAGAAATTAGAGAGGTAACAACTGGCAGGGTGGTGACAGTCATTGAAATTTTGTCTCCTGCTAACAAACGTGCTGGTGAAGGAAGAACTGCTTACCTTAGCAAGCGGCAGAAAGTTTTAGGAACTCTCACGCATTTGGTTGAGATAGATTTGCTCAGAAGCGGAAAATATCTGCCGTTTGCCAGCGAAATTCCGCAGACAGATTACCGAATCTCGATCGGCAGAGCAAATCAGCGGCCGCAAGCGCAATTATATGCTTTTAATCTTAGAGATGAAATTCCCGTGTTTAGCATTCCTTTGCAGTCACCAGATGCAGAACCGGAGTTGAATTTACAGAGTTTGTTAATGGGGGTTTACGATCGCGCCAGATTTGATTTAACATTAGACTACGATCGGGAACCTGTACCCCGTTTCAAAGAAGAAGATAGAGTTTGGGCTGATGAATTGCTGCGAGGAATAGGCAGGCGGTAAATTACAGCGCTTTTCGGGTGAGTAATATATTTGTCATAAAGCATTATAGCAGAAAATGGATCGAGTAAAAGAAAGCTCAATCTAGTCAAAGGAAGAAATCGTGCCCTTGATAAATCTCGCTTATCGCCGATTCTAGAGCCCCCTAAATCCCCCTTAAGAAGGGGGACTTTGACAATACTCTTGTCCCCCCCTTATTAAGGGGGCTAGGAGGGATCGAGCCCGAACAGTTAAACAACAGACTGGTATTACAGTAGTTCTTAGCCGCCCCAAACCTTCTTTAAAACCTCTTGAGGAGAGATGTCCGCCATTTTGCCAGTAGGAGATTTAATGCCCAAAAATCGATCGCTCTTTGGCAACAATTTCGCCGGTTCAGTCGGGCCGAACAAAGCTATTGTATAAGTTTGAACCGCCACAGCTAAGTGCATCGGCGCACTATCAGTACATATCATCAAATTAGCAGCAGCAATTGTCGCAGCCAACTTGCCGACATCATCCGGCGAGATAACTTTTACATTCGGACATAACTCGACTAACTTGGTCACGAAGTCTGCATCTTCGGGCCCTTTCACAACAACAACGGGCAAATTCGGCTGCCGCTGCTGACAATCTTCAATTATTTGCTTCCAGTTGTCTGTAGGGTAAATTTTGTCAATACCTTTAGACACAGCTAATTGACTCGAACCGCCGTGAATTAGAATGTAACCGCTTTCTTTGATTCCCAACCGCTGCTGTTCGGCTTCTGCCCACTGAATATCCTGTTTAGGTACATTAATTGCCAGTGGCGGACAAGGATTTTTAATGTTGAATCCTTGCAGCAAATCGTGGTACATTGAAGCGGCGTACTGTTCAGTTTTCAGCGGTATCGCAGCCGTGAGAAATCGAGCGCCATTGGTTCCAGAATAGCCAACTCTCTGCGGAATGCCGGTCAGCCACAGCAGCAGTCCTACAGTCCACCGCTGGCCTAGGGAAATCACTGCTTCGTATTCGCGATCGCGAATTACGCCCAGTAAATTGCCCAAATCTGCCATAGCGTTGCGGTCTTTGAAATTGTACGTCAAAACTTCTTTGACGGATTTGCAGACTCGGTAAGCACCCTTTGCCCTCGGTTCCACGATGACATCAATTTGCGCGTCGGGATAAGACTGCTTGAGGTCATCAAGAGTGGGGAAAAATAAAATTTGGTCGCCAATCCCGCCAGGGACAAGTGCTAGTATTCGCATCATAAACGATCGGGCTATTATTGATCGAGGTAGCTCTCAGAGATCGGCTCTCAACTATCAGCTTATAGTATTTCTAGACCTTAAAAGCTACTGGCTGACAGCTAAACAACTGACTCAAAAGTACAGGACGCTCTTATTATATATATCTAGTTGGGTTAAAAACGGTTAGTAAATGCACTTATTAATTCCTGCAGCGGGTTCGGGGCGACGGATGGGGAGTCAGCGGAACAAACTGCTGCTGACTTTGCTCTCTAAACCTTTGCTGAGTTGGACTTTGGCTGCGGCTGAAGCTTCGCAGCACATTAGCTGGATTGGCATCA
Source organism: Microcoleus sp. S13_C3 (assembly GCF_036700905.1). NCBI lineage: Bacteria > Bacillati > Cyanobacteriota > Cyanophyceae > Oscillatoriales > Microcoleaceae > Microcoleus > Microcoleus sp. S13_C3. The sequence continues at coordinate 38,318 of NZ_JAUBPT010000011.1, forward strand.
TGGGCCAGCCAGACGATTTTCCGGATTTTAAAGCAATTCTGAGCGATTTATCTTTGGTTAAGCCCGTGGAACTGATTCAAGGAGGCGCCACCAGGCAAGAGTCAGTTTACAACGGTTTGCAGGCTTTGCCCCCCAATGCCGATCGAGTGTTGATTCACGACGGCGCCAGGTGTTTGGCAACTGCTGAATTGTTCGATCGAGCGGCAGAGGCTCTTTTGAGCTGTCCGGGCTTGATTGTCGCCGTCCCGGTCAAGGATACGATTAAGGTCGTAGATGAGCGCCGGATCGTGCGAGACACCCCAGACAGAAGCAATTTGTGGGCGGCCCAGACTCCCCAAGGATTTGAAGTGAAATTGTTAAAGCAGTGTCATGAAGAAGGGCGACAAAAAGGTTGGGAAGTAACAGACGATGCGGCTTTGTTTGAAAAATGCGGTTTACCAGTGCAAATTGTGGAGGGGGAAGAGACGAATTTGAAAGTCACAACGCCCGTAGATTTAGCACTAGCTGAATTTATTTTGCGGCAGAGAACAGATAAGAGTAAATAGAATTTTTTTGAGTATTTTTAAGAACGGGCAAGATGCCCGTTCCACAATCAATAATTTGTGTGTTGTGAAACAGGCATCTTGCCTGTTCAATAATAATTTGTTAGTTGTGGAACAGGCATCTTGCCTGTTCAATAATAATTTGTTAGTTGTGGAACAGGCATCTTGCCTGTTCAATAATAATTTGTGTGTTGTGAAACAGGCATCTTGCCTGTTCAATAATAATTTGTTAGTTGTGGAACAGGCATCTTGCCT